>NZ_RXFZ02000105.1:0-3569 GCF_044714365.1 Spiroplasma sp. hy2 | reverse complement strand
AKTATAAAAAATTTAAAGCAAAATCATAATCTTACACAAAATTAGTTTTCAAATTGTCATATTGATGATTTTTTTTATTTCATCAAGAGTTTTCGACAAAATTAAAGGATATTATCCTAAAATTGCGGCCATTTTTATGTTATAATTACTATACAAAAATAAAGAGTATGTAATTATTGATGAAATGGAAGGGCATAAAATGAATTTTAAACATTCTTTTAACAATGGTTTAGGCAACAAGCCAGAAAGTAACCAACAGCAAACTTCTCTTAACCAGGAAAATAATTTTAATGTTTCACAACAAAATTATCAACAAAAAAGACCTAATAAAAATTATAATCCAGTAACATCTGGACAGGTCGGACAAAATATTTCGCAACAACAATATTCATCAACAAGAAATATTGGTTCACAACAATATCAACAACAAAATGTAAATGAACAATATTCTCCTAATGTTAATAATTGAGGACAACAAAATAACCAACAAATAAATACTATGCAAGAAAATTCACAACAATTATCGGGACAAGAAACTCAATTTCAAACGATTGCTGAACGAATTGCTAATATGCAAAATCGTACTTCAATTAAACCATCAGATTTCTTAAATGCCCCAATTGATCCAAATATTAAAGTTGGACTTGGTAAAAATATGAATATTGGAATACCATGACCACCCGATTTATTTGATGATAAGCAGCAAAAAGGAACTAATAGCAAAAAACATCAAGAAAATATTGAAAAAATTCAATGTCAATGTAAAAATTGTGCAAAGAAAATACGTCCTTGATTAACTGTTTTTATTACTATTTTAATTGTTTTAGCGATTTTAGGTGGTTGTATAAGTGCTATTTATGGTTTTCGTCCGCAATTAAGAGATTGACTTTTAAAAGATGAAGTAGCAACTGAAAATGCAAATGCAGTTGTTTAAGGGATAATTCTTGTTTAAGAATTTAATTTTTAAACCATATTTAAAAATATAGTTTTTTCTTTTACAATATAATTATGAGATTTTAATAGAAAGTAGGGAATTATGACTAAAATTAAATTAATTGCATTAGATATGGATGGAACTGCTTGTTCATTTCATCAAGGGATTCACGAGGCCAATATTATGCCAATTATTAAAGCACAAGAAATGGGGGTACGAGTTATTTTTGCAACAGGACGACCAGTATTAACTTCGTTATCAGAAGCTATTAAAGTAAAAATGGATTATTTTCATCAATACTTTATTGGTTTTAATGGTGCATGTATTTATGATATTAAGACACATACAATTGTTCATCAACAAACCTTGTCTACTTCTCAAGTTAATTTTTTATTCCAATTGGCAAAAAAATATCATAAAAAATTATGATGTTATACTGATGATTTAACCAAAGTTATTGTTAATTTTAATCCTGTTGCTGAAAATAATCCTGAATTAGCATTTTTTGATGGAGAGTTTATTCAATATGATTCTGCATTAACAATTCAAAATAAAAGTTATAAATGTATTGTAATGGATGTTCATGAAAACGACGATTTTATTATTGCAGCTCGTGGGCAAAATATTGAAGTTGCAATTGATGCCTCAGGAACAGCAGAAATAAATGCTCCAGAGATTAGTAAATTAGCTGGTTTGAAATGAATTTCATCCCAATGGAATATTGCTTTATCAGAAATGATGGCAATTGGTGACAGTATGAATGATTATTGAATGATTAAAAATGTAGGATTGGGAATTGCAATGGAGAATAGTCAAGAACAAATTAAGGCAATAGCAAAAGAAGTAACGACAACCGTTGAAACAGGTGGTGTTGCAAAAATGATTGAAAAATATATTCTCAATAAATAGAAAATAATTATATAATTGTTAAGAAAAGAGAAAAAGAGGAGAAATAATAAAATGAAAGTTAAACAACCAATTTTATTGGCAATTCTTGATGGGTGAGGGATTGCACCTGATTCAAAAGGAAATGCTGTAACACAAGGGCATATGGTCAATGTTGAAAAGCTAAAAGCAAAATATCCATGAGTCTCAGCACATGCGGCAGGAGAATGAGTTGGTTTACCAGAAGGACAAATGGGAAATTCTGAAGTTGGACATATTCATTTAGGAGCAGGTCGCATTAAATATGAATCATTAACTTTAATTAATAAAGCAATTAAAGATGGAACATTTAATCAAAATCCAGAACTTTTAGCTGCAATTAATTTTGCAAAAAAAAATAATGGTGCTTTTCATATTATGGGATTATTTTCAGATGGTGGTGTTCATTCACATTTAAACCATATTTTTGCTGCTTATAAATTAGCAGCACAAGAAGGAGTAAAAGAAATTTACTTGCATATTTTAGGTGATGGACGTGATACGAAACCAGAATGTATTAAAATTTATCTTAAACAATTTCAACAATTACAAAACGAATTAAAAGTTGGCAAAATTGCAACCATTGGTGGTCGTTATTACGCAATGGATCGTGATAAAAAATATGACCGAGTGCAGGTTGCTTATGATGTTTTAGTTTCAAGAAAAGGCTCGAAATTTAGTGACCCAATAGAATATATTGACCGTGAATATCAAGCTGGCCGTAATGATGAATTTTTAATGCCAGCATATAATATTAATACTCCAAGAGGTTATATTAAATCAGGTGATGCTGTCTTTTTTGCTAATTTTCGTCCTGATCGTGCTATTGCAATAGCTTCGGCTTTAACAAATCCTAATTTTCCGGGTAATGATGCACAAACTTATTTTATGCCAAAATTATATGATATTTATTTTGTTTCAATGATGGAATATGCAGAAACAGTTGCTTCAAAACATGTTGCTTTTAAGCCAATTGAAGTTATTAATGGTTTAGGAGAATGATTAAGTAAAAAAGGTTACCGTCAATTGCGAATTGCTGAAACAGAAAAAATTTCTCATGTTACATTTTTCTTTGATGGTGGAAAAGATTATTTTAAAAATGGTCTAGCAACACAAGCCGAAATTACATTACCAGGGGCTTCAGCAGATTTAATTCCATCACCAAAAGTAGCAACTTATGATTTAAAACCAGAAATGTCAGCGTATGAAATTACTGATAAATTAATTGCTGAACTTAATCGAAATGAATTTGATATTATTATTTTAAATTTTGCAAATTGTGATATGGTTGGGCATACTGGAATCTTACCAGCCGCAATCGAAGCAGTTAAAGCTATTGATGATTGTCTTGGCAAAATTTATGCAGCAATTGAGAAAGTTAACGGAATTATGATTATTACTGCTGACCACGGAAATGCTGAAATTATGATTGATGAAACAGGGGGTCCTAATAAAAAGCATACTTCACAATTGGTTTCAATTATTATTACAAAAGAGGGGTTACAATTACGAAAAGATAATCCGGCAATTGCTGATATTGCTCCGACAATCTTAGATTTATTAGGTGAAGAAATTCCCCCTGAAATAACACAACCATCATTAATTATTAGACTTCTTGCATAACCTAGTTATTTTAAAATTCCTATAAAATATATTTAAAATAGAAATTATAGGAATCTAAAATTATGAAATTTGATAAATTTGATTTTAW
>NZ_RXFZ02000104.1:0-3599 GCF_044714365.1 Spiroplasma sp. hy2 | reverse complement strand
ARARAGTATCAAAAAGTTGTGATAAAAAGTTTCTATTTTAAAAACTTAAGATGTTGTCTTTTCTCTGAATCAATTAATAATTTTGGTTTTACAAATAAAAAAACAACCCTTTTTATTTAACAAGAGTTGTTTTTTGCCGCTTCATCGTACATGATACAAAACTTAATTAATTAAGAAATATCCTTGTATTATGAAAAAATAAGAGTTAAATTTATAGAGAAGAAAAGGAGAATAATGCTAATGGAATATGTTAAAGTAAAATTAGATAAAAAAGCAAAATTAGAGCAATATTTAGAAAAATATCAAGTTGATGGGATTTTATTTCATTCAACCGTTAACCGTTTTTGATTATCTGAATTTGCTTCTTCCGAAGGTTATTTGTTATTCACAAAAACTGAATCAATCTTGTATTTAGATGGACGATATATTACTGCTGGTAAGAAGGAAGCAAAAAATGTTACAAATGTTATTGAAATGACAACCAATCATCCTGGTGGCTTTTTAGGAATGTTGCAAAGTGATTTGGTTAAAAACAAGGTCAAAACTTTAGCTTTTGAAAGTGATTACTTAATATATTTGACTTATCAAAATTTAACAACAAATTTATCATCCGTTACTTTAAAACCAGTTGATTTCTCAGAATTACGAGCAATTAAAACAAATTCTGAGATTGAAGCTTTAAAGCAAGCATGTGCAATTGGTGATATTGCAATTAATAATGTTATTAACAAAATTAAAGTTGGAATGACAGAACGCCAAGTTGAACAAATTATTATTAATAGTTTTGTTGAAGCTGGTGCTGATAAACCTAGTTTTGATACAATTGTTGCTTCTGGATGACGAGGAGCATTGCCACATGGACGTGCAACTGATAAAAAAATTGCGAATAATGAATTAATTACAATTGATTTTGGTTGTATTTATAATGGTTATTGTTCTGATACAACACGAACAATTGGGTTAGGAACACCATCATCTAAAATGTTAGAAATTTATGATGTTGTTTATGAAGCACAAAGTTTAGGAATTCATGCAATTAAACCGGGCGTTACAACAGCAATGATTGATAAAATTTGTCGTGATTATATCATAAGTAAAGGTTATGGCGAATATTTTACACATTCAACAGGGCATGGGGTTGGGATTGAAATCCATGAATTTCCTTGCGTATCACCATTTTGCGATGTCTTATTAGAACCGGGAATGGTTATTACTGTTGAGCCAGGAATTTATATTCCTGATTTAGGTGGTGTTCGCATTGAAGATGATATTTTAATCACCGAAAATGGATTTCATCTTTTAACAGAAGCAAAACGTGAATTAATTTTAATTTAAGTTAATGAAAACAAAATTAACAAAAACACAAATTTTTATTCTTATCTTTTTTATTTTCATGCTTTTGTTTCTATTCTTATCATTGTTACTAATTATTATTGCCGGTAAAGAAATTTATTATATTCTTTCGAATAATCATCAATTAGGATTAGTTGATACTAGTGGTTTTGGTGTTGAGAAAGGCGTTCAAAATTTTTCATATGTGTTTTTTATCATACAATATAGTTTTAATTTTATTTTTACAATGCAAATTAAAAATGCTGCTGGCGAAGTTTTTGCCGCAAATGTTATTCTTTTATATCAAATTGGTTATTTTTTCTTAGTAGTAATGATTCCAGTTTGTGTTTTAGGTTTTTTTATTAGTATTTTAGTGTTTTTATTAAAACAAAAAATACCAACATTAAAATCAGAAAGTTCATCAGGTAATAATGATGGGCAACTCTTAGATGATTTAAAAACAAATATGAATCAAATTCAAGAATATTTAATTAAATTGCATAAAGATGTTAAGACATTAAAAAAAAATACTGGAATAATTACGCCAAAACCAGTTGCTTCAACTTTGACTCAAATGAACGATAATCCAGTTGATTATCAAAGTCAAGATTTAGACCTTATTCAAGCAAAGCAAACATCACGGCATCAAAATTCAAACATTATTAATCAAGATGAATTAGAACAAATAACTAGTGGTATTGAACGCCCAAAGAGTTTAGTTAATCCGACAGAGTATATTATGCCAAAACGTGATGAAAATTTTGTTAATAATTTTCCAACGCAACATTTTTTGTCAACAGAAATGTTATCTGAATCAAAAAATGAAAAGAAACTTTCATTAAGTGCAATTTTTGATCGAAAAAAAATTCAAGCTGAATTAGAACAAGATAAAATTGAAGATGAAGAACAAAATAATGAAGAAATTAATACTTTTTCGCTAAAATTTGATTACCCAACAATAATAGAAAATCAAACATTTCGTGAAAAGGTTGGTTTTAATCTAAATAATTATGATTATACCGATAATGAACAAAATAATTCCCTTGAAATAAAATCTATTTATCAAGTTGGTGATCGAATTATAGATAATAGAATTGAATATGAAATTATATTAGTTGTTCCTCATCAGCAAAATGATACTATAATTTATGAATTAACTTTAAAATCAACAGTAGATGGAACAATTAAATCTCTTATGAGAAAATAATTTTTATTAGGGAGTGTGCCCATTAAATAGGACAAAATTTTATTTATTTAATGATACCCTAGTTGTATTATAAAATTCAATATATTTTTTAATAATAATTATGTTTTTTATTTTATTTTGCGTATTATAATTGTTATAGAAGGTTTCACACTTTAATCTAGCATGAAAACTTTCTTGCACAGCATTATCAGCTGGAGTAGTTATTGCTGAGTAACTTATTTTAAATTTATATTTTCTACAGAATTCAATGTATTCTGTAGAAAATATAAATTGAGTCTTGATCTGAATGAATTATTAATTTCTTCAGATCTTTTTTATTTGAAACTATTGCTATTGCTTTTAATAAAGTTTTTATTAATACTGAAGTTGTCATTGAATCTAAGATTGTATAAGCAATTACTTTTCTTGTTGCTAAATCAATGAATAAAATTAAATTGGATTTTTCAGTATGATTATTTTTAATGACAGTTACATCAGTCCTTAATACTTGATTTGGTTTCAATTGGTTAAATTTACGTTTTAGTAAATTCTTTTTGTTTGTTTGACTTAATGATTTTTTAATATGACGGGAACGATTTTTTCAGTAGAAAGGGATAATTCTATGTTCCTTAAAGATTCGTTGAAGACGTTTTTTATTAATAACGAGATTGAATTTCTTAAATAGATAAATTTTTCATCTTCTTATTCCATAGAAATTAAGAAATTTGTTATTGAGTTTTTCATTTTGAATAAGGGTAATAATTCCTTCATCGGCTTTTATTAATGAAGTTTTTGATTGTAAATAACGATAATAATTTGACCGTGTCTTCACATAAATAGTTTGTATGTTCATTAGTAATTTTTATTATTTTCTTAATTATTTTAACACTAGTAATTTCAATTCCATGATTAATTGCTCGTCGTCGTAAACGAAACGGTGATGCATTACTTGGTCGTTGGTTTAACCGAAATTAAATAGACTTCTTGCATAACCTAGTTATTTTAAAATTCCTATAAAATATATTTAAAATAGAAATTATAGGAATCTAAAATTATGAAATTTGATAAATTTGATTTTAWK
>NZ_RXFZ02000103.1:0-3645 GCF_044714365.1 Spiroplasma sp. hy2 | reverse complement strand
TATATTTTATGGCTTATTTTAGTTAATTAATTACTAAAATAACTATTAAGCTTAAAAATAAGGTTTTCATTCATATAAAAAGTGCTACATTTGCATTTACAATTTACATATTTACCTACATATATTAAAAATATACCTAATTTTAGGTATATTTTATAAATATCAAGAGTTTTCGACAAAATTAAAGAAAAATAATGAAAAATTGTAGTTAATAATTTGCTACAATACCTTATTTTTTAAAATATTTTTATTTCCTTTTACAAATTCTTAATTGTCATAAAAATTCATTCATAATTATAAATTTTAAAATTAACTATTTATTTTCTTGTATTTTATATTCATATCGTGTAGTATTTTACATAATTTATTTTATTGTTTAATAACTTTTTTTGTAATATCATTTATAAGTCAGTATTTTTTATAAATTTATAAAGGGGTTATTTGAATATGAGCAACAACGAAAAAGAAATTAGTGAAAATATGAATGGCGATAATGGAAATCGAAATGAAGTTGTTGAGTCTAAAACTGAAAAAAATATCAATAACATTAAATATGGTTGTGCGACATTTGGAAGCATTTTTAAAACAGAATTGTATAACTCGATTGCTCGCGATAAAAAACATTTATTAAGATTTTTGCTAATCTGTTTTATGTCATTTTTATATGGAATTATTTGTATTACTGAAGTTTGAGATCCAGTTGCTAATATTTCAAAAGTACCTATGGCAATTGTCAATCGTGACAATGCAGCTTGTGTTGCTTATGTAAATACAAAAGGTGGGACAGAGTTTATTGATAATGCTGTTAAAGTTGGTTATTTACAAGCAAAAAATTCAGAGGAATGTAGTGGTCAAGCTAGCAAATGATATCAAAGTGAAGGATTTGACCCTAATCAATATGAACTTAATTATCGTTATGCTTCATTAATTGACAGTGTTATTACTAATAATAGCAAATACGATGAAAATTCAAAAACATTAACAACATCGATTGGTGATATTACACCAACAATTAAATATTTAAAAGAAGATGAAATTAACTTTACACCAAATAGTAAATATTGAGTGCAATTAAAAATCCCAACTAGTTATACTTTAAATACATATAAATTAATGCGAGGATTAGCACAAATTGGTGAGCCTAATTTACTGATGATGATGAAAATGATTTCTTTAAAACAATGAATTATTTTAGCAGTAATAAAATGGAATTTTGAGCAACTTATGAACATAGTTTTATGATTGGAAATATGATGAGTATGTTACAAGTTGGTTTTGGAAGTTTAGCAACTAGTATTTTAACAACATTAGCACCAGAAACAATGTTTTGATTATCATCACGTCAAGACCATGGCGAAAGTTCAAACGGTGGTGGTAGTTCTCGTTTTGGTGAGTATTATATTATTCCCAAAAAAATATTAATAATTATGATTGTGATGGGCCCGGAACTGCTTGTTCTCCTGGTGCTAAACCAGGTGAACCATCAAATTTATATAAAGCATTACAACATTTAAAAGAAAAAAATCCGGTTTTATATGAATCTGTAAATAAAATGTTTAATCATATTAAAAATGATGTGCTTGTTTCAATTAATATTGGAATAACAGTTAATCTTAAAAATGGAACAAATTTTACCATTTGCATTTCAAATTATGTTTCCAGATTTAGGAAATCCAAACAATGATCCAAGATGAGAACAACGTGTTTATTTTTCTGAATACAAAACAAAATTATTATCAGTAACACAATACTTTTTAAATAATATGTCACGCTCAACAAGCGTTGATAGACATATTCAAGGATATGAATTTGGAACATATGGATATGGATTAGGATTATATTTCATTTCAATTTCATTATGAATTGGAGCAATTACGCAAACTTTTATTTATCGTAAAAAAAGTTACACACCTAATGCAAAATGATATCAACATTATTTTTCAAAATGATTTACAATGTTAATTACTTCTTATGCTCAAACATTATTATTTTTAGGCTTATTGGCTGTTGGTTATGGAAAATTAGGCTCACCAATTGTTTATATGTTAATGTGAATGATAGTCACCGCGACTGTCTTAACAACAATAACCCAATCTTTATGATATTCGATGCCAGATGATAATGTTGGACGATTCTTATGTATTATTTATACGGTTTTTAATTTAACTGCTGGTGGTGGAAGTTTTCCAGTTATTTTACAAAATGGTTTTTTTCCAAGCAATTAGTTACATTGTGCCATTTAAATATACAATTTTTGGAATGAGCAATATTGTCTATGGAATTGCTTCTAATGAGGGAATTATTAGTATGTACAATACAGAAATTTTAGGATGTTTTGGTGCCTTAATGATTTTCCTAGTAGTTTTCTTAGGAATTGGATTAGGTACCACATATATTTATCGTCGTATTGAAATGTTTGGTACATTCAGTTTAAAAGAGATTTATGAAACAATGGATAGTATTGATGCAACAAAAGACTTTGTTAGAAGTCGCCGTGTTATTAACAACTTAAGTGTTGAATATTCGCTATTAATTAAACAATATATTGATGAGAAACATCGCGAACAAAAAATAAAAAATTTAGAAGATAAAATTAATTCTTTATATAAAGATCTAGCCATAGTTCGAAGCAAAAAATTAGAAGCAATAAGTGAGGTTTATCGTAATCGTTTTGAAGTAATTAAGCAAAAATATGTTGTTTTAGTTCAAAAAGCAGAGATTACTAATGATGCTAAAGATATTCGCAAATCCCAAAAATTAAAAATAAAATTAGAAGCATTAGGGGAAAAAATTATAGAAGCACGCAAAGAAATTGAAATGTTAAAAAGAAATCCAAATTATGCCCGGATTGCTGCTTTAAATGAGCAATATGAAGAATTAAAAGATGAATATATGCTTATATCAAGAACAGTTAATGAACATAGTTCTAAACTAAAATTAAAAAAAGTTTATACATTACGACAAGAATTAACATATTTACAAAAGAAAATTGATGAATTAAATAGTAATACAATGCGAACTATTTTTGATAATCCGCATGATAAAAAAATTAATAAATTAATTGTGCGATATAACTTAGAAAAAGAACAATTAAATCATTTAAAACAAACTAAACCAGAAGATAAATTAATTCCAATTTTTCAAGAAAAATTATTAATTTTAGCTAATAATATTAAAGAATTAGAAGCAAATAAAACTCAAGTTAATCATCATATAGAAGAAAGAATTATAAAATTAAAACGACAATTAGAAGAGTTGAATGCGGAAAAAAATAAAAACTATAAATTATCAAAAATTACAAAAGATGAATCATACAACATTAAAATTCGTAAAATAAAGGAATTATGTAAAATGAAATGCAACAAATCAACTCAGAAAGGAGTTGATTTTTTATTGAAAAGAAACATTATTTTATTTTGCGGTCCTTAGTGAAAAAGTATGGAAAAGATAATGTTATTAATACGGTAAATAATATTGTAATTAATAATGTAGAAGAAGATGAATAAATTATCCGCGTAATTTATTAGCGGTAATTTATTCAATAGACTTCTTGCATAACCTATTAAAATAATTGTAAATATTTTTAAAAAGATACTAATAGCAAATTATAATTTTAATTAATTATGTCTTTTATTTAAAAATMWA
>NZ_RXFZ02000102.1:0-3686 GCF_044714365.1 Spiroplasma sp. hy2 | reverse complement strand
WTAWNNNNATTTTTAAATAAAAGACATAATTAATTAAAATTATAATTTGCTATTAGTATCTTTTTAAAAATATTTACAATTATTTTAATAGGTTATGCAAGAAGTCTAATGTTTAATATATATAATAATATTATTCGTAGTTTACATGATACATTTCGATTAACATTAAATCAAAAGGGTATTATTAATAATGTTATTAACAATTTTAAAAAAGCACGTCGGATTGTTCTTTTTGCAATTGGCGGAACATACAATATTGCAAAGGATTTTCAAGAAAAATTATTACGGATTGGTTTTAATATTATTGCAATTAATGATTTTCATAATGGATATTTTTTAGCACAGCAATTAAATGAAAATGATTTAACCTTTTTTGTTTCGTACTCAGGTGAAACATTAGATTTAATTAAATTAGCAAAAATTTGTCAACAAAATCATACTCCAATTGCAATCGTTTGTCGACAATCAAATAATACTTTATCTAATTTAGCAGATTATGAAATTACAATTAGTAGCAATGAATCAATTGAACGTTTAATTTCAACAACTAGTCGCTTTGCATTATTATTTGCACTAGATATGATTTATTTTTCTTTGTTAGCAACTGATTTAGAATATTATCGCGTTATGTTAGAAAAAACGTTAGTACCAAAATTTTAAAATTTCCAAATTTTGAGATTAAATTACAGATTAAGAATTACGCCTTGTAATTATTACACTTTCTTTTATCATATACATAGGTAGCAAAAAATAGATATATGTTTATTGAAAGTGAGGAAAATGAAATGGCAAAAGATCCGAAACAGACAGCAAAAGATATTGTTGATATTGTCAAAGCGGATAATGTTGTCTCATATACCAATTGTTTAACGAGACTGCGTCTTAATTTGAAACCAACAGCAGAGATTGATCTAGATAAATTAAAAGCAATACCAAATGTAATGGGTGTTTTGAAACCATCACCAACAGAGTTACAGATTATCTTGGGGCCAGGTTTTGTTGCAAATGTTACACAAGCTTTTGGGAAATTAGTTAATGCTAATAAAACTGCTTATAACGAAAATGATGGTACGGATGAATTTGTTAGTGCTGCACAAGCAGCGAAGGCTGTAAAAGGCGAAATGAAAAAAAACAAAATAGAGTACAAACTTTTTTTACTAAATTTTCAAAAATCTTTTCACCAATGATTATCGGTTTTATTGGGGCAGGGATTTTATCGGGAATTGCTGGAATTATGAAATCTGCATATGGTGGCACAATGGATACTAGTCATGCCCCAGCAGCTGCCGTATCTTGATTTAAGGCATTAAACTTAATTCTAGACATTTGAAAAAATGCTTTTATAATTATTGTTGGATGACGAACTTGTGAAGTTTGAGGAGGCAGTGGTGTCTTAGGAACAATGACTGCTGCAATTTATTCGCCAGTTTTTGTAAGTAGTGTAATTCCAATGCTAGTCGTTGGTGATGCTAATCATGTTAATTATTTAGGGATTAATATTACTAATCCACTAACAAATTGATTAACAGTTGGCTTTCGTCCAAGCATAGATGCTAATGGTAATTTAGTGTTTGGATATCCGTCAGGAAATATTTTAGGGGCCTTATTAACAGCAACAGCGGCCTTATGAATGGAACGGCGGTGTTCGTAAATTTATGCCAGGAGTCTTAGACATAATTGGGACTCCAACATTAGTATTATTTGGCCTATTATTATTAAATATCTTTTTACTAATCCCTATTTCAGGTTATTTATACCAAGCAGTAGCATGATTCTTTGCACATTTATATACTAATCCTTTTGGTGCCTTTGTTTTAGCCGCAATTTTCTTACTTGCAGTTGCTTTTGGAATTCACCAAGGATTTGTTCCAATTTACGGAATTTTAATTGAACAAACAGGAGTTAATGGTTTATTTCCAATTTTAGGAATGGCAGGAATGGCACAAGTTGGTGCAGGGATTGCCCTATGAATTATGGCAGCAAAAGGGAGTTTATTGCGTCGTCAAATTCAAGGAGCCTTGATTCCAGCAATTTTTGGAATTGGAGAACCAATGATTTATGGAGTAACTTTACCACGAATCCGTCTATTCGTTACAAGTTCAATTGGAGCAGGTTTTGGTGGCTTCTTTATTGGCGCAGTGTATATGTGAGGACATATTACTTTTGGTTTAAACGCAATGTTTGGCCCTTCAGGAATTTTAGCAACCTTTATGATGACTACTGATACTGGTAATGTTCCATTAGCAGTGGGGATTTATCTTATTGGCTGTGCTATTGCAATTTTAGCAGGATGGCTTATTACAATGTTTGGATACTCGCGAATTGTTAAAGCGGGTGGAAACGATATGAAAGAGTTATATCAAAAACACGGTAAATATAAACTATATAAAAAAATTTTATGAACATTAGCATTTATTACAATCATTGGTATTTTTATTTTTTGAATAGTTGCATATTATAAATTGCCAAAAGCAGAACGACAAAAAATTTTTCATGTTAAAGTTGAATAAAATTATTTAAAAGAAAGAAGGATGTTATGAATAAAATTAATTTGTCAAAAATAGACACAGAACAACGTAATACAAATAGTACTCGTATTGATCAAACAGATACAAAAGGTATTTTAACAATTAATTAATAATGAAGATGCAAAAATTGCCCAAGCAGTGCAAGCAAAAATACCAGTTATTACTAAAGTAATTGATTTAATTTTTTCCCGTTTTAACCAAGGAGGTCGATTAATTTATATGGGAGCAGGTTCATCAGGGCGAATTGGAATTCTTGATGCATTAGAGATGTTACCACTTATGGACTTGATAATGACCGTATTATTGGGATTATTGCCGGTGGCGATAGTGCTATTCGCATACCAGTTGAAGGAGCAGAAGATGACCAAGATTTAGCGGTAAATGACTTAAAGAAATTAAATTTACAACCGTTAGATACTGTAATTGGGATTGGTGTTTCTGGACGAACACCATATGTTTTAGCAGGGTTAAAATATGCTAAAACCACTGGTGCATTAGCAATTGGTTTATGTATGACAAAAAATTCGGAAATGTTAGCAATTGCTGATGAAGTAATTGCAATTGAAACATGACCAGAAGTTATTACTGGTAGTACTAGAATGAAAACGGGAACAGCAACAAAATTAGTGTGCAATATGATTTCGACAACATTAATGGTTAAATTAGGAAAAGTATATCAAAATTTAATGGTTGATTTAATTGCAACTAATGAAAAATTAAAAGTACGAACAGCAGAAATTGTTAAAGCTGTTACAAATGCTAGTGATGAGGTTATTGCACAAGCATTAACAGCTGCAAATTATGCTTGTAAAAACGCTATTATAATGATTTTAAAAAATGTTTCTTATGCTGAAAGTCAATCATTATTAAATAAATATGATAATTTAATTAATAAAATAATTAATGAATAATAAAAGTTATTAAATAATTTTTAAAATAACTGTCAAATAAAATATTTATTTGAAGTTTTTTTATAATCAAATTATTTGTAAACTATTTTCAGTAATTTACAAATAATTTGATAAAATCACTTCTTTTATTTTTTTGCTTTTGTAAAATAAAGATGCAAGTAGGATTTTTAACCCTTATTAAGTCAATAATATATTTTTTATTAAAAATTGCTTTAATTTTGTCGAAAACTCTTGATATTTATAAAAT
>NZ_RXFZ02000101.1:0-3730 GCF_044714365.1 Spiroplasma sp. hy2 | reverse complement strand
AAAAAAAAAACAACTTATTTGACAATGTCAATTTTGTTGTTTTTTTTATTTTTATTCTTCTTCAATTATAAAATAACTACCTATTGTGTTTGTCACAATTTTTCAACCGTGATTAGGGTTATTGGTAAAATGAGTATTAATTTCTTGAAAATGATTGTAAATAATATTAATTAAAGTGTTAGTATCTTCATCAGTGATTGATCCGCCCCAACCACTATGATCTTCTTTATGAAAACTAGTGATTGTTACTTTAATTTGTTCTTTAAATCCTTCGTAGTTATCTTTGCTTGCTTGATAAATTTGTTTAATTTTATCTCAAGTATTACTATCAATATCTAATTTTAATTGATCATGAGCTAAAAATTGATAGTATTTTTCAATTTCATTATATTGATTATGTGATCCATGTTTAACTGCTTGTGAATTATTGTTATGACCACTTAATCATCAAATTATTGCTGTTCCAGCAATTACTAATCCTCCAATTACTAATGATAAACCTAGTGTTTCTGGCGCTAAAGCTGCAGCAGCACCAGCTTCTGTTCCAATAACTGCTCCTTCTGAAGCAACAACTGCGGTTCCTTCGGTAACTGATAAAGTTTCTGCTGCTGTTAAACCTCCTTCTGATAATAGCGGCGTCATTTCGATAGCTTCACCTGTTGATTCAACAGCGCCAGTTGTTGACCCGCTAATAGTTATTTTTGTTCCAACACCACTAATTCCGGCTCCAAGGGCTGATGAGCCAATTGCTTTTAATTTATCAATAAAATCTTTTTTATCATTTTCAGATAAGTTTTGATAATGTTGATTTATTTCATTTAATTTTTGTTGTTTTTGTTCTTTTGAAAGAGAATTATATTTATTTATAACCTTATTTCCATTTTTAATTAAATAAATATTTAAATTTTCATCATTTTTTAAACTATTTTGTTCTGTTTTTTGATCAATAAAATGATATTCATCTTTTTTTAATTGGGGGAAATTTAAAAATAAACTATTATTTTCAATATCATTATCTTCTTCAGTTAAACAACCACCACCAGTACTTTTTTTATATTCTGCATCTGTCTGCGGTGTTTGATTTTCTAAACCAAAATTATAATGATTTCCATTAACATGAAATATTTGGATATTATTATTTGAATTTTGATTAAATGGTTGATATGGAGCATGATTATTTACACTAATATTAGCATTTAACATATTACTCATTGCTAATATCTCTGGTGTACCACCTCATGTTGATGATTGTCTCATTCTGTTTAAGTAATTGTTAGCAATTTCATTATTTGATTCAATAATAGTTCTAAATGTTAATTCGCTTCCACGATTTGTAATCATGTTTAAGTTTGATTGTATATAATCAACAACACGATTACGAAACACGTTTGTTACTAAATTATTTGCTGTTTGATTTTGATATCACAATTGATTGTTGTTATGATTTTCTAAATCATATTCCCTTAATAAATTTTGAATATCTCCTAAGTTTTTTATATTTTCTATACTAAATAAATGAATAAATCGCGCTCTAAATTCATCATTATTATTTCTTACTGGTAATAAATAAGCTGTTGCTACAGATCAAAACAAACAACTACCATCGGCAAGAACATCATAATTATTTATTTGTTCAATTTTTATTTTATTATTAAGAGTTTGTTGTAATGATCCCATTAATTTTCCATTAAAAGTAATTGTATCGTCATTATTTATTGTAATTTCTTGTGGTAAAAGACTATATTGTTTTAGTTTTTGCATAATTTCTTTAATTGAAATTTCAAATTTGTATGTCATATTTTCTTCATTTGTTATTTCTGCATTAATTTCTCCATGAATATTTTGTTTTAAATTTCATATAATTTGTTTTGAAACTTGATCTAATAAAATAGAAAATTTAATTTTTTGTCTTGGATTAACTTTAATTTCTTGAGAAGGTATTGTTATTTCAGAAGTTTCTTTATTTTCATATTCTTTATTGTCTGATAAATCAAATTCATCACTTAATTCTTGTATTTTTGAATCTTCAAAATTAGTTTCATTTTGATATTTTCCTTCAGCATTAAATGTTAAACCCAAAATTTTTTTTAAATATTTAGTTTTTGCAGTTATACCAGCGTTTAATTCCAAATTTGATTTTTGTTTTGTTTTTGATGTTTGTGAACTTATTTTTTTATTTTTTAAACCTACTGTGATTTTAATATTTTCTAATTTTTATTTTTTATATGTACAACTATTTGTTTTCATGTTTTGAATTTCAGATGAATCATTAGTTAACATTGTTATGTCATTACAAAGTTCTTTTGTATTTTTATTATAAATTTCATTAATATCTTTTGTTAGTTTTATATTTGAATATATTAAATCATTTTCGTCAATATTATTAATTTCTTTTATAATACTTTCTTTATTTTTATCTCTAAAACTTAAAAATATACCTTTTTTAATTAATTCACCTAAATCAATAATTTTATTTTCTTGATTATTTATTGTAAAGTAAATTTTCTTTTCATC
The DNA here is from genome assembly GCF_044714365.1 of Spiroplasma sp. hy2. NCBI lineage: Bacteria > Bacillati > Mycoplasmatota > Mollicutes > Entomoplasmatales > Spiroplasmataceae > Spiroplasma > Spiroplasma sp. hy2. The sequence goes on along the minus strand of NZ_RXFZ02000101.1, from coordinate 1,216 downwards.
AAAATATTTACTATTATCTTTTTTTGCTTTTATAATAGCTGATGTATTTATAATATCATAAAGTTCTAACTGTGATATATCTAAATCATAATTTAAGTAATTTAACTCATTTAAAATTGCAGTTTCATTTCTATTTAATATTTCAATTTTATTATTTTTAATACCACTTAAACTAATTAAATCATGTTTTTTAAAATATACATTTACTCATGTTCCTTTATTATATTTTCCAATTGAACTTACTGTTATTTTAGCTGATTTATTTGTTATATCTGAAACAGATAAATGTGAAATATCTATATTTCAATTTCTTAATTTTATTGAATTTAAAATGGTTTGTTGATTAATAATAAATAATTTTCCTAAATCCCTATTTATAAGAACTTCATTTATTATTTGATTATTTAAATAATCATTTCGATAATACTTGCTATCACCTGTTCTTATGACAACACTAGCAATCATATTTTTCTCAGTTACAATTCTAATTCTTTCTCTTTTTGTGCTATTTCTTCAATAAAAATTTACATAATCTCAATTATTAAAAATTACTTTTAAAAAATTATAAACAGTAGGATATATTATAAATCAATTTCATATATCAAATTTATAAACTTTAAATTTTTCATAAACTTTTTTTTGAAAAAGTGATAAGTTATTACCAGATTCATATTTTATAATTATAATTTCTTCTCACAAATTTGGTACAAAAGAGGCATAAAATGGGTCTAAACCAACAAGTTCATTACCATCATCAACGCCTCTTTTATTTCTATTTAGAGTTTCTAAATTATTTGTTTGTCGATAATTAATATCACTATTTTTGATATTTTCTTCTTTTTGATAAGGACTAGCGGCAATAACTGATGGTATTGTGTTTCCAGTTATCATAATTGTTCCTAATAATCCTAAAAGTTTTTTCATTTTTTGTTTCCCTTCATTTTTTTTACAAAATAAATTTAATTAAAAAAAATTTTCAACAAAATTGAAAATTTATTAGTTTTCAAAATATAATTTGACAAAATAGTTTTATTTTGTTATTTTATACTTATGAAAATATAAATTTTGACGAGTTGTATTTTCATTTTTTATTTTACTTTGCTAATAACCCAAATTTATATTTAGGCAAATTGATTATAGCATCAAAAATATTAAAAAGAACAAATATTTTTTTTAATTTTATTAATTTTTATATCAAATTTCAATTGTTTTTWTA
>NZ_RXFZ02000100.1:0-3759 GCF_044714365.1 Spiroplasma sp. hy2 | reverse complement strand
HTSTAATTATTTTTTTCATTAATTATTTACCTCCATATATTAAAAATATACCTAATTTTAGGTATATTTTATAAATATCAAGAGTTTTCGACAAAATTAAAGAATATTATTGACTAAATTAAAAAAACATCATATGATTAATATTGAAAAATGTTAAAGTAGCTAATGCTCACCTATGCCCTTTAGTATGGTTAATAGGTTTTACAAGATAAAATTAAAGTTTTTAATGATTATATTTTAATCATTTAAGAAGATAATTCTTGTTAATGAAAGCGCTACTTTTGAGCGTTTTTTTAATTAATTAAAATGGAGGTATTGGATGAATCAACCCACTAAAAACAATAAAAATATCGAGCAAGTAAATTATGATATTAGAGCACGTGAAGTTTTAATTATTTTAGATGATGGTAATAAAGTTGGTCCTTTAGGGCGAAATGAAGCAGTTCGTTTTGCTGAAGAAAAAGGTTTAGATTTATTGTTAGTATCAGCTGCTTCAAATCCACCGGTAGCAAAATTGGTTGATTATGGAAAATATAAATACGAACAAAAGAAAAAAGAAAAAGAAAATAAGAAAAATCAACATGTAACTGAAAATAAAGAGATGCGTTTACGAACAGGAATTGGTGAACATGATTTGGAATTTAAGGCAAAAAAAGTGCGTGAATTTCTAACTGATGGGAACCGTGTTAAAATTTCTTTAAAGTTTCGTGGTCGAGAAGTTGCAAGACCTGAACATGGCAAAGAAACATTAGATAAATTTTTTAGTTATATTGAAGATTTGGCAAAGATTGAAAAAGAACCCCAGTTAAATGGCTTGTTTTTAGATATGTATGTTGTACCAAAAAAATAATTAATTAAATTAACTTTTAAAAGAAAAGACAAGGAGGAAAATTTATGCCAAAAATGAAAACGAAAAAATCTTTAGCAAAAAGAGTTAAAATAACAGGAACAGGAAAATGAAAGATTGCGCATGCATATACTTCACATTTAGCCCAAAATAAAACAACAAAACAAAAACGTCATTTACGTAAAGCTGGTTTAATGGACCAAACTGATCAGAGTCGATTAAAACAACTATTACAAGGATAAAAAAAGAGAAGGGAGTATTAACAAATGGCAAGAGTTAAAGGCGGACCAACAACAAGAAAACGTCGTAAAAAAATTATTAAAGAAGCAAAAGGATATTTTGGAACAAAATCAACGCATTACAAAAAAGCAAAAGAACAAGTAATGAAATCATGAGCGTATGCTTTTCGTGATCGTAAGCAACGTAAAAAAGATTTTCGTTCATTATGAATCCAAAGAATTAATGCTGCAGTACGTGAACATGATATGTCGTATTCACAATTTATGAATGGTTTAAATAAAACTAACATTGAAGTAAATCGTAAGATGTTATCAGAATTAGCAATTCATAATTCAAGTGAATTTAAAGTGTTAGTAGAAAAATCAAAACAAGCGTTAAAAAATTAACAAAACTACTTTTCAGAAAAGTAGTTTTTTATTTTAATATTAAGTCCGTTTTCTTATCTTGGATTTTTTATGATGAGTTGCTAATTGTTTTAATTAAGCATAAAATATTAACAAACATAAGGGGAAGAATGAAAAATGTCAGAAAAATTATCGTTAAAAGAGCAAGTTGAGATTTTACCAACTAAACCAGGATGCTATTTATTTTACAATAATTATCATCAAGTATTATATGTTGGAAAGGCAAAAAACTTACGAAGTCGTGTTAGTTCTTATTTTAACAAAGTGTATAATTATAAAACAACCCGCTTAGTTCAAGAAATAGTTCGTTTAGAAACAATTATTACGAAAACTGAAAAAGAGGCACTAATTTTAGAACATAATTTAATTAAGCAGTACAAACCAAAATACAATATTTTGTTAAATGATGATAAACATTATCCTTATATTGTAATTACAAAAGAAAAAGACCCTCAATATTTGTATGTTCGTAATGTTCATCAAAAATATGCTCGCTATTATGGACCATTCCCAGAAGGGAGTCATGCGCGGGAAATTATTAAAGTCTTAGAACGATTATATCCTTTACGTCGTTGTAAAGGAAATCTTAGAAAACCTTGCCTTTATTATCATATTAATCAATGCTCAGGTGCTTGTTTTAAATCAGTTCCTTCAAAGTATTATACAAAAATGATTAAAAAAGTTCATAATTTTTTTAAAGGTAATTTTACTGAAACAAAAAAACTACTAGAGAAACGAATGTTTCAAGCCGCAGATAACTTACAATTTGAAGAAGCACATAAATTAAAAGTTTTAATTCGAAACTTAGATTGAACTTTATCATCACAAACAGTTGAAATGTTAAATCAAAATGATGATTTAGATGTGATTAGTTTATATCAAACTACTGAGCATTTAGTGTTAACAACTTTATTTTATCGTGCTGGAAAATTAAGCTATAAAGATTATGAATATTATCATCTTGATTTTGCTGAAGATTACCAAGAATTATATCGTTTATATTTGCAAAATATTTATCAAAAAAATATTTTACCCACAAAAATAATTGTTAACGAAGCAATTGCATTACCAGAATTAAACTTGTTATTTGATAATCGTGTTTTTCATCCTAAAACACCAATTGAAAAAACAATTATGAAATTAGCGACTGAAAATAGTTATGAATCTTATGTCCAATACCAGACAACTGCCCAACGAGAATTAAATAATGCTGAAGTTTTAAAAGAGTTACAAATGCTTTTAGGTTTATCAGAATTACCATATTTAATTGAAATGATTGATATTGCTAATATTAATAATGAGTTTGTGACTGGTGGGGTTATTGTTTATAAAAATGGTCGTCCATCACGAAATGATTATCGTAAGTATAATTTAGAAATTCCATATGAAGATGATACGCACCGTATTGCGGCGGTTGTTGCTCGTCGTTATCAAAAGATTATTCAAGATGAACAAGCCCTTCCCAATTTAATTATTATGGATGGTGGGATTCAACAAGTTAATGCTTGTTTAAAAGAACTAGCAAAATTAGATTTATCAATTCCCGTGATTGGTTTAGTTAAAAATGATCATCATAAAACTGACCATTTACTTAATTTAAAAAAAGAGAAAGTATATTTGGATAAAAGTAGCCGTTTATTTTTATTTTTAACAAGAATGCAAGATGATGTTCATAATTTTGCAATTACTAGTTTTCGCCGCCGGCAAACAAATGCTTTGACAACAAGTATTCTAGAAACAATCACATGGTTTGGAAAACAACGAATTAAATTATTAAATCACCATTTTGAAAGTATTGGTGCAATTCAAAAAGCAAGTGATGCTGAATTATATCAATTATTGCATAATAAAAAACTTATTGAAAATTTAAGAAAATTTTTGGAACATTTTGGTAAATAACTTTTTTTGGTATAATAATTAAGTACAGAATTAAACAATGAAAGGAGTAGAGAATTATCCATCGAGTCCAACGAAAAGATTTATTATTAGCATATTTGTGTCAAAAACTTTTTCACGAAATGAATCATGTTATTGAATATGTTCGAAAATATAATATTTCAGCAACAACTGCGCGCCGTGATTTAAAAGAACTTGAAAGTGAAGGAATTATTACAATGTATTATGGTGGTATTAATTTTTTAGGAGTTCATAATAAAACATGTAATAGACTTCTTGCATAACCTAGTTATTTTAAAATTCCTATAAAATATATTTAAAATAGAAATTATAGGAATCTAAAATTATGAAATTTGATAAATTTGATTTAAT
>NZ_RXFZ02000099.1:0-3850 GCF_044714365.1 Spiroplasma sp. hy2 | reverse complement strand
WYTAATTATTTTTTTCATTAATTATTTACCTCCATATATTAAAAATATACCTAATTTTAGGTATATTTTATAAATATCAAGAGTTTTCGACAAAATTAAAGAAAATAACTTTTTTAAAATAAAATTTTTAAGGTATAATAATTAGCAACACAGTAAAATAGAAAGGTCATTAGTGATGGAAGAATACATATCCCATAATAATAGCAACTTAGAAACTAATTTAAAAACTAATTTTGAAACGGGCTTAACTTCAGAAGAAGTAATTGCTCGGCAAAAACAATATGGAAAAAATGAATTACCAAAAAGTAAAGTAACCCCATGATATGTTATTTTTGGCAAAGCCTTAATTGAACCAATCCAATTAATTTTAATTGCAGCAGCTGTAATTTCAGTAATTGCGCCAATGATTGGAAATAATTGACAAATTCAGGGCGAATATTTTATTGATTTTTCAGTAATTGCAGCAATTGTTATCCTTGATGCAATTTTAGAAACAATCCAAACAATAAAAGCACGGAAATCAATGGCCGCTTTAAAATCTTTATCAAAACCAAAAGCGGTCGTAATTCGAAATGATTCTCAGCAAGAAATTCCAGCCAATGAATTAACAGTTGGTGATATTGTTATTTTAGAAGCAGGAAAATATGTTCCAGCGGAACTACGCATTATTGAACAATCTGATGTATTTATTGATGAAGCAATTTTAACGGGGGAAAGTGTTCCTGTTCATAAAACAGCTTACCCAATTGAACCAACAACAATTTTGGCAGAAATGAAAAATATTGCTTTCATGTCAACTTTTATTACAGTTGGGCGAGCAGTTGGTGTAGTTATTAAGGTTGGTCAACAAACAGAAATTGGAAAAATTGCAACAACAATTAATGAAACAGAAGAAACTGCTACAAATTTAGAAAAAAAACTAACAAAGTTTTCGTATTGAATTGCAGGCTTAAGTTTTATTATTGCTATTGTTATTTTTTTAGCATTATATTTTAATGGTAATAAAAGTGGATGAACTAATTATTTAATGGTAGCAATTACTTTAGCAATTGGGGTGATTCCAGAATCATTAGCAGCAGTTGTTTCGATTACTTTATCATTTTCAACCAAACGAATGGCAAAACAAAATGTGATTGTCAAAAAACTTGCTAGTATGGAAACATTAGGAAGTGTCAATGTTATTTGTACTGATAAAACAGGAACTTTAACACAAAATAAAATGACAGTTAAAAAAGTAATGATGAATAATGCTGTAATTAATGCTGACGAATACGTTAATAGTAGTCTGAATCAGCACCAAGATTTATTTTTAAAAGCATTAGTTTTATGTAATGATAGTGTTACTGAAGATAAAGAACGGATTGGTGATCCAACAGAATTAGCATTAGTTGATTATGCTGAATTATTTGCTTATGATGAGCAAGATTCACGTGATAAATGAGAACGAATTGATGAAGTTCCTTTTGATTCTGAACGGAAATTAATGTCAACTTTAAATGTGATTGAAGGGGTTAGTACAACTTTTACAAAAGGTGCATTGGATAGTTTATTAGAACGTTGTGATCGCATTATGATTCAGAATGAAATTTTAACATTAACAAAAAAAGATAAAGCATTGTTGTTAAAGTTAGCAGATGATTTATCAGCGCAAGCATTACGGGTATTAGCTTTTGCTTATAATACTAATTTTGATGATGAACAAGACCCCGAGGCGTTAGAAAAAAAATTAATTTTTTTAGGAGCTGTTGGTATGATTGACCCTGTTCGTCAATCTGCTATTGAAGCAGTAAAAAAAGCACATGCTGCTGGAATTAAAGTTGTTATGATTACTGGTGATCATGCAACAACTGCTCTAGCAATTGCCAAAGAATTAGACTTAGCTTATTCAGAATATGAAGTAATTTCTTCAGAGCAGTTAAATGCAATGACAGATAAGCAATTAATTCGAATTATTGATAATATTAAAGTATTTGCACGAGTTAATCCTGAACATAAAGTTCGGATTGTTAATATTTTACAGCAGAAAGATTATCTTGTGTCAATGACAGGAGATGGGGTTAATGATGCTCCAAGTTTAGTAAAAGCTGATATTGGAGTAGCAATGGGAATTACTGGAACAGATGTTGCAAAACAAGCAGCTGATGTTATTTTAACGGATGATAATTTTGAAACAATTATTAAAGGGGTTAATGAAGGCCGTAATGTTTATCAAAAAATTCGCCGAGCAATTACGTTTGTGATTGGAGTTAATTTAGCAAATGTTTTATCAATTTTTATTTTATCCTTAATTAACCATGTTTCACCAGTTGAAGCAACTGATATTTTATGAATGAATTTAGTTATTGAATCAATTTTAGCAATTTGTATTGGAATGGCTGATAATGATGATACATTAATGACAATTAAACCGGTGCAAGGGAAGAATCCCTTATTTCGAAATATTTGAGGATCAATGATTTGCATTATAATTTTAACAACAAGTGTTTGTGTTGGCGCTTATTATTTTGGAATGAGTTTTGTTCCAACTCAAGCATACGAAGCTTATGGTTATCAAATAGTTTTTGATTTTTTACGAAGTAGTGATCCTAATATTACAATTGAAATGAAATTGCAAATTTCTGATTTTGGTCGAACAGGAATTTTTATTGCTTTAACTTGTGCGCCAAGTATGTTTGTTAATACTGTTACTTTAACAAATTGAAAAATAAAGCAACGTTTTACTCCAATTATTAATCGACCATTAATTTATGCCGCAATAGGAGCAGTTTTATTAAATATTGTTATTTTGTTTATTCCTTGAATTAATAATAAATTACTAAACTTAAATGATTTAGAAGTTTATAATTTAAATAATTGATATTTTATTCCTTCTTGTTTAGCAATGGCAATGATTCCTGTCACAATTATTGTGATAACTGACGCTTGTCATTTTTGATGACATCATGGGTTAGGCATCGTGTAAGTGAAGTGCAACAAATCAACTCAGAAAGGGGTTGATTTTTATTGAAAAGAAACATTATTTTATTTTGCGGTCCTTAGTAACTAAGTATGGAAAAGATAATGTTATTAATATGGTAAATAATATTGTAATTAATAATGTAAAAGAAGATGAATAAATTATCCGCGTAATTTACTAGCGGTAATTTATTCAATATGGTTTATTTTGAGCGTAGCGAACACGCGAAGCGTGCCGCGAAATTAGATTTTTAGGAGGAATAAGTTATGCCAGGTTGATTAACGACAATATTTAGTGTTGTTATTATATTAGGGATTTTTGCATGAATTGGTTTATCAATTTATCAAAAAATTAGACAAATTAAAGGTAAGAAAAAAGATAAGAAAGAAATTGAAAATAGGGAGGATAAGAAATAATGTTAGGTATGTATTTAACAACAGCGGTTAATTTTTTAGCAGWTRGTGATACMCCTACTATTTCAGATGGAATGGGTTCTATTTGAAGTGGATTAGGACAAGCAATGATGAAAGTTAAAGAAGCAATTTATGCTGTATTACCACAATTAATGACTTTTTTAGGTGATGCGTGAATTATTTTAATTCCATTTGGTATTTTTGTTATTGTTAAGATATTAAACTTTTTCCGTGTTATGGTTAAAGGATTTTAATATTTATTATAATCGATCATATATCTTAGCTGTGGCACACTAGTTTTTATATGTGATTTTATTAAATAATTTTATTGTTTATTTTTACACTATACACTGTTTACAAATTTATTTTTTAATAAATTTCTTTAATTTTGTCGAAAACTCTTGATGAAATAAAAAAAATCATCAATATGACAATTTGAAAACTAATTTTGTGTAAGATTATGATTTTGCTTTAAATTTWA
>NZ_RXFZ02000098.1:0-3857 GCF_044714365.1 Spiroplasma sp. hy2 | reverse complement strand
RTTTAAAATTTAAAGCAAAATCATAATCTTACACAAAATTAGTTTTCAAATTGTCATATTGATGATTTTTTTTATTTCATCAAGAGTTTTCGACAAAATTAAAGAATCTAATCGTTATTTATTTTTCCTTCTAAGTTATGAATACGCTTTATTAAATCCGCTTTTGAAAAACCTTCTTCTTCTAAGCGGGCTTTTTGAGCTTTTGTTTCATCAAGCTGAGCTCTTAAAACATCATTTTTATCTTGCAAATCATTTAATTGTTGACGCAAGTACTTGATTTCCTTATTAAAGTCATTTGTAATTCCTTCAAAAACTCGATAATCTGTCGCAACCATATCTAAGAATGTATCAACTTCATTTGGATCATAGCCTTGATAATCAACTTGTAATTCCTTATTAATAATATCCGTTGCTCGTAATTTAATTGTTTTCATTTTTTACACCTCATTTGCAAGGAACAAACTTCCTTTTTTGATAATTAATTATTGAAGGAGGAAACAAAAATGTATCTACCCAATAATCGTGGCATGTTTTTAGAATCTTTACTTAATTATACTATTCAAAAATATTTTGATAATAATACTGGTCTTTTTTTAAACGACCAGTAAATATTACCCCGCTTGAAAAACAACAGCATTTAATCACAAAAAGTTATTTTAAAACAAAAACTGGATGTGATTATTATGGACTTTATCAAGGTTATTATATTGAATTTGAAGCAAAAGAAAGTACTCAACAAAAATTTAATTTAAACAATCTTAAGACTCATCAATTACAACAATTAGCATCAGTTCATAATCATCATGGCATTAGTTTTATTATTATTTACTTTCATTATTATGATCGTTATTTTATTTTATCATATCAAAAATTAATAGAGTGAATAAAATTAATGCCAACAAAACAAATACCACTTTCATATTTTAAAATGGCCATGAACTTTTTTTAGTTTTTCCTAATTTTCTTGATTTCGAACCAATTCTTAATCAATTAATCAATTATATTTAGTTAATGATTTTGGTTTATTTTTAAGATAATTATCAATAAACTTCAGTAAATCTTTAAAAGTTAGTTTTGCATTTTGATGATTATTAATAATTAGGGTTAATTGAAAATCAGAAATTTTATTTTCTAAATAAGTATTTAAAGTTGCTTTTTCGTGTTCATTTAAAGGATACTGTAAAATTTGATTTACTTGTTCAAATAAAATCTTTTTTTCAACATTTAATTCTAGGTTTTCAATTGCAATAATGATCTTATTAAAAATTGGGGATAAATCCATTTCTAAAACACCTTTTTTCATTTTAATATCAATAAAACCAGCTTGTTTCAAATGATCTAACATCTTTTTTGCTTGAGCCTCAGTAAAATTAGAATGATTTGCAATTTCTAATGGCGTAATAAACCTTTTATCAGAAGAAGAACAGTTCATAATCAACATGATTAATATTAACTGTTTTTCTGACAAATTTATTAATTTATAATGACTTAACAAAAAACGTCACTTATTAATACTTCCTTTGTTAAATAAACTATTTAACATAACAATTAAATCTTTCCTAATTGTTAATTATTGTTTAAATCAGTTTTTAATTGTTTACCTGCTTTAAATTTAGCTGATTTAGAAGCTGGGATTTTAATTGTTTCTCCTGTTGATGGATTTCTTCCATCTCTTGCTGCTCTTTCAGTTACAGCAAATTTCCCAAATCCTGCAATTGAAACTTCTTTTCCAGCAACTAAAGCATTTTTAATATGATCAAAAACAAAATTTGTAATTTCTTCTGCGTGTGTTTTTGATAACACATCAGTAAATTTTTCGGCAATTTGTGCTGCTAGTTCTTTTTTTGACATAATTACACCTCTTCTAATAAACCTTGTATAAATTTAGGTTTATATTATCTTACCCAATTTTTATAAAAATGTATACCTTTTTAAACAAAAACATTATTTTAATAAAGTTTTCTGCTTTGATAAAGCATTTTTTAAAATAATCAATGTTACAATATTATAGTAGTAATGCAGGATATTAAATTACTACAAAAAACTAAAAAACAAGGAGAAATAGTTATCAATGATTTTAAAAATAAAATTAGCTTGAAAGCAAATTTATAAACTATTTTTTGCAATAGTTGGCCTTGCTATTTTAGGATGAGCGTTCGTTAATGGAATTTTAAATCAAAATGATATTATGAACCGTTATAATGGCGATTACACCGTATATACATTAGATTTTTTTACAACTTTTACATGCTTATCAAACCTAGGAATCTTATTCTGATTCTTAATTAGTGGAATTCGTCATCATCAAGAAAATAAAAATAAAATTCAATTATACCCAGTTGCACTAGCAGCAGCTTGTTATATTACAATTACTTTTATTATTTACAATTGTTTATTACTACCAACACAACCTTTACCATGCAGCGCGATAAGATGAATTACAACAGTTATTGACCATATGACAAATCCAATTGCATTTGTTATTTACATCTTATTTTTTATGGAAAATAAACAAGAAATTAACTTAAAACAATTTTTTAGAAAAAACTTTTGAAAATATTTACTTGTCCTATTAGCATATTGCGCTTATGCAATGATTAGAGGAGAATTACGTCGTTTGTCTGGTAACCATTTTACTTGACCAGGCAATGAACCAGAGGTTATTGAAAACCGATGATACCCCTATTTCTTTTTAAATATCCATACTCCTTTTTTAGGAATTCCAGGATATGTATGATTTTTCATTGTTTTTTTTGCCATTTTGGGAATCCTAATTGGTAGTATGTATTTATATAATTATTGTAATAATAAAATTATTAAAACAAAATTTTACCAAACATTGCAAGAAATAAGTATTAACAAAAACCATCATAATAGAAATTATTATGATGATAAACTATAAACATTGTTTATAGTTTTTTCTTTGCTCTTCATATTATAGTTTACATATTGATTATATTTTTCTTTTAATAAAAAATCTTTAGAAAGGTATTTAATAATTATAAGCATTTTAGTATTGATGAACGTGTTATATTAAGTCAGTTATTAATATCAAAACTATTTTACATAAAATTAATCGTTTTTATAGTGCAAAGTATATTTGTCTGTAAGTATTATGCAAAATTACATATAAAATTATATATTATATAATTTAATTCCTTTTCCAATTCCTTGTCATGCTCCGCCATAAACATAAGAGCCTGTAACACTTATTCAATGATATGATAAAATTTGAATATAAAAATTATTATTTTCATAATATCAAGTTAAAGCAAATTCTTGGACTGCTTTTAAATATGGAAAACCTGGTGATTGGAAGCTTTGCACTATAAAACGATTTTCATTGTTAATATAATGAGGAACATCATATGAAATAAGATAGTTTTGTTCCATAATATGCTTCTTCCCCTCAGCTAATTTTTGAAAAAAAATCACTTTTTTCACCTAAAAACATAATTTTTTTATAATTAATCGGATTATTTGTTCCAAGATTAAATGTATGAGATAAATGTCAACCATCGCTTTCTATATATCAATCATTAAAAATAATTTTATTTTTTTTTATTATTTTCATTATAGTAAAGTTTTATTTCTGTTTTGAATGTTGCTCCTTTTTTTGTTCAGATGATGAACTAAAAGCTGTTACTTTTGGTATACTTACTCCACTAATTGTTAATGCAGTTAATAAATTTAAAATTTTTTTCATTTTAAATTCACCCATCTTTCTGTCTTAATTTAAAGTAAGACAACATTAGACTTCTTGCATAACCTAGTTATTTTAAAATTCCTATAAAATATATTTAAAATAGAAATTATAGGAATCTAAAATTATGAAATTTGATAAATTTGATTTTWAT
>NZ_RXFZ02000097.1:0-3871 GCF_044714365.1 Spiroplasma sp. hy2 | reverse complement strand
TAATATCAAATTTATCAAATTTCATAATTTTAGATTCCTATAATTTCTATTTTAAATATATTTTATAGGAATTTTAAAATAACTAGGTTATGCAAGAAGTCTATTGTTATTAAAAATCAAGATTATTTATCATTATAGCATCAGGGATGCGCTGGTTGTAAATTTTCTAAAGCGTTATTGGAAAGATTACCATCAATATAATCAATAGTTCAAGAATAATCTTTATCAGGTTGAATATCTTGATATTGAGCTTTTAGCATTAATTGACCACAATATTTGCATGGTGCTTCTTGAAAAAGATCATATTTACTATAATCTTTGTGTTAAAAATATTTTTGAACTTTATTCATTGCATATGATTTTCAAATTGAATTTCTTTCATATCTTCCTCATTTATGATTTGTATGTTTCATAAAAACCTCCATAATTCTTTTCTTATAAAAAATGTTTCTAATTTTTTATTACTTAATAGATTTTTTCAAAGAAATACGGAAACATGCTTCTTTAAATATAAAATTTTATAAATACATAATAATATCCTAATTGCATTTTTGCAATTTAACATAATTAAAGTAACAATTAGGGTAAAAAACATTAATTGTTAAATTACATTATTTAAACTATATTTTTACTTTTAAATCGATTTAAATCAATATTAATTAATATAATCGATTTAAATTGATATAAACGATAATTACATCAGATATATATTAATATTATTATTTTCATTATATAACAAAAATAAGCAAACAATCCACTTTAAACAAAAATGTATTAACTTTATCATAAAGGTGGTGCTCGCACTTTTTGGAAACATTTAGTTTTCTTAATTTTATTAAAAATCCTAATTAAAATTAATTGTTTTAGTTTACTTAATTTTGCTATCAAAATAATAATTAATAGTCACATTTTAAAAGCATAGACTGTTTTTGACTCCTAAAATATGATATGTAAATAATAAATTAAGTAATAAAAACAAATTAATAATAAATAATAAAAAAATAATTTTTTATAAAACCTAAATGTATACCCATTCATAAATCTATTTTTTAAAAATATCTTAACATTATTTAGTAGTAATATTTAAATTTAAAAAAACTAAATTATCTACATTAGTTAATCCCAATTTCTCATTTAAATATAAGTTTACTTAAAATAAATATTATAATTGTTCAAAGACATAATGTAATAATTGAAATATATAACTTTGCAAATTGTAAAACTTAACTTCAAAAAAATGTTCTTTATTTGAAATTACTAAAAGATAAAGACATTAATTCTAATTAAAAAAAGTTTTACAATACTAATTGCAAAACAATTTTAATTTTTGCTAACAGAAATTAACGAACTAAAAATATTGGGTGGTCCTTTAGGTAATCGTCGTTTATGTTCAGAACTTTGATGTAATTGTTTAATTCGTTGTGCAATAGCTGCTGGAACCGATTTTCCTTGTAAATAATAATCTAATTGTTGATAAGTAAATCCTAATTCTTTTTCGTCAGTTTGATTAGTCCATAATCCCGCTGTTGGTGGACGTGAAATAATTTGTGATGGCACACCTAATAGTTGTGCTGCTTGCTGAACTTCAGATTTTAGTAAATGAATAATAGGAACTAAATCAGCAGCACCATCACCATATTTAGTAAAATATCCAACATGTCATTCATCAGCATTATCTGTACCCAAAACCATATAATTATGGCTTTGTGCTAAAGCATATAGGGTCGTCATTCGTAACCGTGGTTTAATATTAGCGAATGCTAATTGATGTGGTGGTAAAGCTAATGTTGCAATTAAATTATCATATGTTGCTGTTAAATCAACAAGATGATAATTTAATTGATGATTATTAATTAATAATTGTGCACATTCTTGATCAAAATAATCAGAATGACAGGGCATGATAACTGCTAAATGATGATTAGGAAAAGCTTGTTTTGCTAATAAACTAACAACAGCTGAATCAATTCCGCCAGATAAACCAACAATAACCCCCTCGCATTTGGATTTTGTTACTTCTGCTTTAATTCATTTTACTAAATAACTCAAATATTGTTTTAATTCTTTCATCATTATCCATCCCATTCTAATTCGTAATCAAAAATGCGAACAATATCTCCTGCTTTTGCTCCTTTTGCTCGTAATATTTCAAAAACTTTTAAATCTTGTAATTTTTTATTAAATAATAATAGATTATCATAAGTTGTAATTGGTGTTTTATGATAAGCTTGATAAACTGCTGCCCCCGCTACTTTTCAAACACCATTGCCAAGATTAACAACTTCCACCTCTTGTTCAATTGGTGTGGTATACTTATATACTTTATAATCTTCTTCCGTTGATGTTATTTCATCTAATTGCCATAATGCTTTATTATCCTTAATTTTTGTCAAAGCTGCTCCAATTTGATTTATTAACAATGATAAATTTTGATTCATTAAACCACTAACTTCAATAATTTCTGCAGTTGGAATTTGCGTCTTAAATTTAATTAAATTTTTTGCTGCAATCTCAAGATCCATTTTATTTGCTACAATAATTTCTGGTCGTAATTCTAATTTATAATTATATTTTTTTAATTCTGTTTTAACATTTAAATAATTTTGGTAAACATCTTCTGTTCCATAATTCCCTGACATATCTAAGACATGGACAATCAATTTACAACGTTCAATATGGCGTAAAAAATCATGCCCTAGTCCCTTACCTGCTGCTGCGCCAGCAATTAACCCTGGTAAATCTGCAACAACAAAACTATGATGTTTTTGATCTTGAACCACTCCTAATTGCGGGGTTAAGGTAGTAAATGGATAATCAGCTATCTGTGGTTTAGCTTTTGAAATTTTTGCTAATAAAGTTGATTTACCAACATTCGGTAAACCAACTAGACCAACATCAGCTAAAACTTTTAATTCACAACGAATCTCTAATGTCTCCCCTAAATCACCAGCTTCAAAGATAGTCGGTGCTTTATTTTTAGAATTTGCAAAGCGAGCATTACCACGGCCACCCTGGCCACCTTTTGCTAAGACAACTTCTTGCTTATGAGTAGTAATATCACCAATAATTTCATTTGTTTGATTATTATAAATTAATGTACCTAACGGAACTTTAATATACTTATTAATAGCATTTTTACCATGCATATTTTTAATGTTTCCATTTTGACCATCGGCTGCTTTAATTTCTCTCTGATATTTTAAATCAAGTAATGTATTCATCCCTTCATCGCCAACAAAAATAATGCTACCACCATCGCCACCATCGCCACCCGAAGGACCACCTTTTGGCACATATAATTCACGATGAAAAGCAACGGCACCATCACCGCCTTTTCCTGCAAATAATTTAATTGTTGCAACATCAATAAATTTCATTACGTATCCTTTTCTCGTTATGTTAATTTTGTGCCCTTAAAAATAATCACCATTGTCATTACATTATAAATAATTTTTATCTACTAACAATGTTATCTTTGTTTTTCCTAGCTTAATACTTCTAATTGTTTTAAAACTACTTTGTCAATTAAAAGTAACCCTTTTTATTTTTTGCTTCAATAACTTATTATAAAACTAGAAGATACTTTTAGTATATTAAAATATTTCTTGCACTAATTCTCCTTATATTAAAAAATTTATTAATTAAGTTATATAAATTTATCTTGCTAAGTAAAGAAACCTACTTTAAATTTTTTCTTTAATTCTTAAATCGTTTTTATATTTGGACATATTATATTATAACAAAATTTAAATATTTTAGGAGTTATTTAATAGACTTCTTGCATAACCTAGTTATTTTAAAATTCCTATAAAATATATTTAAAATAGAAATTATAGGAATCTAAAATTATGAAATTTGATAAATTTGATTA
>NZ_RXFZ02000096.1:0-3904 GCF_044714365.1 Spiroplasma sp. hy2 | reverse complement strand
ATWATCAAATTTATCAAATTTCATAATTTTAGATTCCTATAATTTCTATTTTAAATATATTTTATAGGAATTTTAAAATAACTAGGTTATGCAAGAAGTCTAATATTAAAAATATTAAAAAGAAAGGAAAAGAATATGCCCCAAACAAAAAAAAGATTGATATAAATAAATTACCAGATATCCCAGACCAATTAAATAATACAAAGGATTTTAAAAATATAAAATCATATATAAAAAAGAAACAATGAGAAATTATCCCGACACTATCTATTTCAAAGGAATTAGCAATTTCTTTTCGAAAAGAAGCAAAACAAAAACAGTGAAAATTATCAACATTAATGGAACAAATATTAATTGAAAGATATGGAAAGGAAAGCAATAAAAATGAAGATGATTAGTTTTTGCAATAAAAAAGGTGGAGTTGGGAAAACGACCCTTTGCAAAAATGTTGCCTACAAGTTAGCACTTGATGGGGCAAAGGTCTTGTTAATTGACCTTGACCCTCAAGCAAATTTAACAATGGATTTTTTTAAAACAAATGATGTTATTGATATGTCCTTAATGGATTTAATATCAAGTAAAAATATTATTAAAAATACTGAAATTAATAAGATTGTAAAAAATCTAAGTATAAAAATACTGACATTATTCCCGCACAAAAAGAATTAACAAAAAGTAGTTTAATTATTGGAACTATGTATGATAAAACAGAAACATACATTATTGCAGATATTATTTATCAATCAAAGCAAGTACTTTTGATAGTTATGATTATGTGTTAATTGATTATCCCCCAACAATAAATGAAATGTCTTTAAATTGGTTAATACTATCTGATTTAATATTAATTCCTACGAACGACGCAATGCGTAGTTTTAAAGGAATTTTAGATTTGTGAGATAATTTAAATGTTATTTGTAGACAAGAAAAGAGAAACATTCCCGATATAAAAATTGTATTTAATAATATAAAAGAAAATATTAATACTGCAACAATATTAAATTGATTGCAAAAAGAAGACTTAGAAAAATATATTTCAAAAACTGAAATTAGACATTCTGATATTTTTAAAACAATTGAAAACAAATTATCGAATGTTTGGGAAAATCAATATTATTGGCGGCAAAAACAAGCATACGAAGAACTCATCAAGGAAATCAAATAAATTGTGTTATAATTTTTTTACCAAGATATTTTATATCTTTGGTATATTATGTAACCCTAAATGTATCAAATGTAGCAAATATCAATCTTCATTAATCTTCTCTTTTAAAAATAAAAAAACTAGATATAAAAATATATCTAGTGTATAGTATTTATGTAATTAAATATTTTTAATAAAAATTTGGTGATACTAAATTGTTTACTATACAATTTAGTATCGTGGAAACACTAGTTGATCGCTAGCGTTTCCACAGACAATTTTAACATATTTTACTGGGGTATTTTTGTGATACTATCTTGAAATGTGTTAGAAATTGTGTTGTGGGAATAGTACGGTGGTGCTATTCTCTTTTTTGTTAAAAAGAGAATTCAGAAAGGAATATATGCAATGAAAAAATTACTAAGCTTATTAACTATAACTACGCTGACAGCAAGCGTTCCTGCTCCATTGCTTGCCAACACAGTACAAACTCGTATCAAACGCGATGTTGGGACAACTGCCAAAGATGTCACAACTGGATTTGTGATAAAAACAAAAGAGAAATTAGATAACTGAAAAAAAGTTTCTGCTAGTGATAATCTTTTCAAAAATATTGATAATAAATATTATTTTGTTGTTTGACATGGTTTATTTAGTAATGAATGAAAAATTAGTAAATTTAATAATAACGCTGAACAAATAAAAATATCTACTATTAGTACTTGGTTAATGAAAAATTTTGGAGATTTAACTGTTGGATATGGTGCAAATTGAAAACATTGAAAAAAAGATAATGGTACTTATTTTAAAGCGGTTTATCGATGGGATGCTGTTGGCGAACCAATAACACCAGAAATTGATAGTAATGGGAATATAATTAATTGAAATATTGATAAAACACCATTTCAACAAGGAATTTCGTTTTCACTTGTGGATGGTTCTAAAACGGCGACTTGGTCTAACGCTGGTATGCGTTTAACGGTTGATGGGGAAACAAACATCAATATTGATAACCCAAATGTTACAGAAGTTTTATGAAATGGTGCTAAACAAAATATGTTAGACCACAAAGTAAATATCAATGTTAAACCTGAAACTATTGAAAAGACCCATAAATTAGTTATCAAATATGATATTCGTGGAACAAAATACACGAGCGAAGACATTGATGTTGTTATGGCGGCAAAAATAGAACCGCCAAAACCAATTGTTAAAGAAAATCTAAGTGAATTAATTAAAACGACTGATTTAGGTAATATCTTAGATAACAACGATGACACTATCAAAGCAAAAATTACAAATATAAATAGTCGTTCGATTGATTTTTCACAAATTAAAATTACTGATAAAACAGACACACAAGCAGCCTTATCAACCATAGAAGGTAGCAAAAGTTACAAAGGCTCAGTTGATATCAAATACAATGTTGTATCAGCAACAACAATTGACTTAAAAATTGATTTAACATCTTCGGCAAGTGGTGTTCAAATAGATAAAGATTATTTGGCCCAACTTGATAGTAGTAAAATGACAAACAAGGTTGATACATTTTACTATGCGAATGGGAAAAGCACAATCAAAATCAAACAACCATCAACTGGCAATGTTATAACTGGAAAAGTATATGGTTGTGATGAGCAATGAAATAAAACATCACAATCAAATGTTATTGACCCAATAAATGGCTTAGAGATTGATAAAGGGCAATATGGTTCGGTTGATGGTCATTATTTGATTGAATTGCAACATCAAGATTTACCAACGCATAAAAAAACTATTTATCTGCAAGTATCAGAAAAACAAAAAGTACCACATTATTGAAATACTGATCATGGCAAACAATTTGAACAGTGAGCAGAAGATAATGGATATAAAAATATCCGCGGTTATAGTGAAAATCAACTAAATGAGTTGTTTGAGTTATCGAAGACTTGAAAACAAAGTTTAGCACATTTAGATTTAAAGTTAGATGAATTTGTTGTTACTAACATTAAAAATGTGACCCAAGATGAAATCGATACTTATAAAACAAAACTGCTTGCTAGTGTAAAAGCCCAAGTTGAAAAGTATGCTCCTGATGTTGTGAAAAACATCGACTATGTTATCGGCGTTGATAATCTTGTTGCTGGTGATTGAACAACAAGCAAAGATGTAAAAGTTCAATCTGTTAATGGCAGTACAAAACTGTTAAGTTTTACTGTCAAAACAATTCCAGCACAGCAAAAAAAACAACCAAACCCAATAACTCCTAATCCAGAACCAACACCAGTTAATAACAAAAAATCGGGATTGGGTATTTGGGCTATCTTTGGAATTGTTGTTGGGTCGCTGGCGGGTCTTGTTCTTTTGGGGTGGTTGTTTAAACGGTTTGTGGTTCACCCGTTTATTTTAAAACCAATCCGCAAGAAAAAAGAAAAAGCCTTTGTGGCAAAAACAGAAAAAGATATTGCCCAAATGAAAAAAGATGATGAAGAATGAGAAGCAAAACAAAAAGGTGATAAATAATGATTAAATTAATTTTGTTTGTTGTGCTGATTCTTATTTGTCTTTTTGCCGGGCCAATATGATGAGTATTGTGTTGCATAATTAAAACTGTTGTGCGAGTTATAAACTACTTTATTCAACGCAAAAAAGACAAAGGAGGTGATAAATATGATGTTACTAGCGACAAGTGGATCAAGATAAAGCCAACATCATTTAAAAATGTCATAGCTATTTAAAATAAAAAATTGTTGTGTAGAAAAGATAGTTAGAGAACYY
>NZ_RXFZ02000095.1:0-3933 GCF_044714365.1 Spiroplasma sp. hy2 | reverse complement strand
GGAAAATATTAAATTTTTAAATAAAAGACATAATTAATTAAAATTATAATTTGCTATTAGTATCTTTTTAAAAATATTTACAATTATTTTAATAGGTTATGCAAGAAATCTATTATAAGATAAATTTATAAGATAAATTAATTATTATCATCTCTTTCAACTAAAATTACTCATTTATCTTTTATTGAAAAACTATAACAGTTTTGGTGATAATTGTTAATAGCAAAATCATTTAATCCTTTAAAAGCCATTAAATATTTATTATCAGTAATTTCTTTATTACATTTCTTACAACTAAAATTATTTATCATATTATTAATTGCTGTTTGGTTCATTGTTTGAAGATATTTAATCTTACCACGACTAATTTTGGTTGCAATTTGACTTAAATTAGTGCTTTTTGTTTTTGCAATGTATTCACTTAAATATAAGTTAATTGGACGAAATCCTAATTTGCGATAAACATTATATCCTTGTGATGTTGCAATCAACCCAACCAAATCGTAACCTTGATTATAAACACGATTAATTAAATGATTCATCATTAGTTTTGCTAATCCTTGTTGGCGAAAATTTTGATGAGTTGAAATATCCTCAATAACTGCAATATCTTTTTCAAAGTAAATATTTCCAGTTGCTGCAGGAAGATCATTTTTATATAATAGACTTCTTGCATAACCTAGTTATTTTTTTGTTGATGTTTCACTTTTAAAACTTTTTTAGTTCGTAAATCTTCTTGATATTCATTAAAATATGGATCAGGCTCATCAACTAATTTGTTACGATATTTTCTTCAGTAGTAAATTAAAATTGGAATAATAATTGCTGCTGAAATTAAATCATTTAAACCAATAAAGACATAATAGAAAATTAGATTTCCAGTTGCTTGACTAACGCCAAAACCAATTCCAATTAATGGTAAAATTACAACAATTGAACGTAAACTACTTGTAAATGTTGCTAAAAAGGAACGATTAATTCCTTGGAACAACGTTAAAGCAATATAAGTTAATGAACAAAATGGATAAGTCATAAAGTTTAAAACAATTCATCAACGATATTTCGTTGCATATTTTTCAGGAAAAGCAAATAACATCATCATATCTTTTCCAAAAATAATAAAGACAATTAACATTAAACAAAATCAAATAATAATTAATAAACTAACCCGTTTTAAAACTTCTCAAATTCGAGCATTCTTTTTTGCCCCATAATTATAGGCAATAATACTACGAGCCCCTTGTGTAACACCAACCCCTGCTGATAATACTAATGTCATTCATGGCACAATTGAAGAATAAAGTTCCTGCAAAACAGCAACCCCATTATGATATTCTTGGTTTGGTAACTGAACAACAAGGAATGTTGAAACATAAGATGTAACAACTAAAGCAGCATTATTAATAAAATTTGGTAATCCTGCTTTAGTAAAATTAGCAATATTTTTTCCTTCAATTTGGAATAAGTCATTTCAGTAAAATTTTGAATAACTATTTTTTGTTTTAAAAACAATAATAAATCCTCAAATTACTTGTACTGTTCAAGAAAAAACTGTCCCCAACATTGCTCCTGACATTCCAAGATGACAAACTCTCATAAAGAAAATGGCCGCTGCAGCATTAATTAATAATGAACTTAAAATCATAATTATTACTCATTTCATTCGTCCTTCACTACGAATTAAGGACATAAAATAATAACTTAAAAACATCATTGGTGCTGCTGCTAACATTGGAAATGAATATTCTCAACATAAACTTTCTGTAATTGGATTATAATGTTTTCCCATTTGAGAAGTAATAAATATAGCGTTTCATCCCGGAAATACAATACAAAAAATTGCAAATGCAACAATGATTGAAAAAAGAACTGTTAATGAAAAACCATTTCCTGCAATTCGACACATACTTGGAATATCACGTTGCCCATAAGCAATTGAAAAATTCATTGCACAACCCATTCCAATCATAATACTAAACGACCATTGTAAGTTATATGTTTGTGAAGCATATTGAGTTGCAACATTAATAAATGACCGCATATCAGCTAAAGGAATTTCTGTAACACTAATATTTTTTAACCGATTATATGCATCAATATAAAATTGGTCATGAATTAAATCAGGTGCGGCAAATGATAATGCTAAACTTTTATCAACAATATTGTATAACCCTTGAACAATCATTAAGAAAACAGTTGGAACACAAAAGTATGTTATTGTTTTTCAAGGTTTTTCAAACCGTATTTTTTTTTCACGACCTGTTAAAACTTCTGACAAATTAATTTCCTCCCCCCTAATAAAAAAATAAAAAAAACCTTACGATGTAAAGTAATTTTAAAACTACATTAATAATCTTCGTTATAATTATAGCTCAAAAAAATTATTTTACTAAGGTTTTTTAACATTAATTACTTAATGCACTTGCTTTACCAAAATTTTTATTAACTGAAAAAACAACACGATCGTAAATTTCGGTAATATTTGTTACAAATGGTTTAATAGTAATTAAAATTACTTTTTCTTCAAAAGCACGATAAGCAATTTCTTTAATTTGTTCATTGCCATTTTCTAAATGTAAAATTAAACCATCTTCTAATTTTTCAATTATGGGAAGATTTAATTTTTTTACAACATTTTCTAAACTTCCTAACATTGGTTTTTCCATTACGGTAAATTGATAATAGTTTTGGGTTGAATTAATAATAGTACCCGAAAACACAACCTTATCATAATTTAGAATTGTAATCTCATCGGCCAAATCTTGCAATTCAGTTAAAATATGTGAACAAATTAAAATTGTCTTACCTTGGTTTTTAACTTTAATTAAATCATTGAATAATTCTTGGCGAGCAGTTGGGTCTAAATTAGCTGCTGGTTCATCTAAAATTAGGACCTTTGGATCCGCAATTAATGCTTGTGCTAATAAGACCTTTTTCTTCATTCCTGATGAAAATGTATTAGGATTCTTAGTTCGAAATTTTCATAAATTTAGATTTTCTAAGATTTGCTTTGCTTTTACTTTTGCTTCTTTATACTTAACATCTCGTAAATAAATCATTTCAATTAAATATTTATAAACATTTAAATGTTTTGGAAACCTAGCATTTTCAGGAATATATCCAATAATTTTTTTTGCTGCTGGTGAGTTCGCTTTTAAACCATTAATACTAAAATTACCACTTGTTGGAATAATTGCTCCAACTAATGATTTAATTGTTGTGGTTTTTCCTGAACCATTTGGTCCAATAAACCCATAAATTTTCCCTTTTGCAACATTCATATTAATATCATCAACAGCGACAAATTTTTTAAATTTTTTTGTAAATCCATGAATCTCGATTGCTAAATCAGGATTTGGTGTAAAATTACTTTTTTTGTTTTCATAACTATACAAAATCCTTTCTTGTAATTCATCATAATGTTAATTCTGCTAATGCAAGTGTTACTAATAAATAATCCGTATACAAACCAGATAAACTAGTTAATGTTACTGGTTTATTAAAGTCTCCCATTAAAAAATAATTTGTTTTTGCCTTAGAATCACTTGTCTGAAAAGCAACAGAATCAATTTTAACATCTAAATAATTATTAATTGGTAACAACATTGTTGCAGCCATATCATTTGCTCCTGATACACTAGCACTAGCATTTCCTGTTCATATTACAACTCATTGTTGTCATGGATTTAAGTATGCCATTAATTTATAATTTGTTTGAGCTTTTTTAATACTATTTAATTTATCTTGTGGTTGTTGTTCGTTATCATGAATAGCATTATATGGATCATATATTCCTTGTTGTGATCAATAGACTTCTTGCATAACTTATTAAAATAATTGTAAATATTTTTAAAAAGATACTAATAGCAAATTATAATTTTAATTAATTATGTCTTTTATTTAAAAATTTAATATTTTCCTACAACGAAAAAT
>NZ_RXFZ02000094.1:0-3942 GCF_044714365.1 Spiroplasma sp. hy2 | reverse complement strand
ATTTTGAACCTTCTGCTCGTTATGGCAAACAATTCGCTAGTATTTTAGATATTATTGCTGAAAAAATAATGTTAGACCCATTATTAAATAGTGGTAAATTTACCATTAATACTAATGGGGTTACTGGTGTTGTTGACCAAGAAATTAGTAAAATGTTAGCTTCATTTATTGAAAATGACTTGTTATTAGTTGAAGGAGACCCTGATAGTAATTTTCAACCAGTAGACTATATTGCTGGTAATTTTAAAGGTGAACAATTAACCAAAATATATGATTGATTATTAACTAATTACTATAAAATAAATCGCCATCATGTTCCCGCMATCGCTAAGGGAGCCCAACAAACTCAAGCGGAAGTTGCTGGTGTAAATATTCAAACAAACGCATCATACGAACAAATGATATATATTAGAGAAATTAAATTAACTGAATTTATTATTAAGTTAATTAAATATGATAATGCGATTTTAAACAGTAGAACATTCAATATTAAAAATATTGATGARTTAATTGTTGATGTTCGCTTACCAGTAAATGCTACTTTAAACAGACAATTAAAAAACAACGAAAATATTATCAATATACCTAATGAAGAAGGAGAACAAGAATAATGTTAAAACCATCTGAAAAAATGTTAGCACAATTAGCAGAAAATGATGAACCAATTGATTATTCAATTGATAGTATTCCGTTAGATTTTGCTAATCAATCACAGTATAGCGACCCTGATTTAGAACAATTATTTACAGAAGACCGTGCAAGAACCTTATATATTTATAAAATTAATAATCTTGTTAAGACAAAGCAAAAACCAACCTTAAACTACTCTCAAAATAGCGTTAAAATWGGTTTTATTGACAAAGATGAATATATTAAAATAACGGGTTATGAAATTAGTGACTTTAATTTTAAATTACAAATTCAACAAAACACCACAGTTCAAGATAATAGCACTAGTTATGTAATGATTGATGAAAAAGATATTTTAATTAATGATATTTCAAAACAAGACAAAGAATTTTTAGAAACATTAGATTTAAAAATAGTATCTATTAATGAACCAATTAGTGAAGACAATAAAAATGAATGTTATATTATTGAAGAATACAAACGCCCTTATTCACCTGATGGTRTTAATATTATTAAATCTACTCATTTAGTTAAAATAACTGACTTTAAATGAAAAAATCAAAATAGTATTCATTTAGTATTACAAAAATCATTACCCGAAGATACAGTYTTTACTGGAATTGAAATTAAATATCCTAAAGCAATGTTGTTTGGAAATATTAAATGTTGAGGTAATGTCAATGGTGTTTATTCTTATCCACAATCTATYGTTGAAAATGCTAGTTTAGTACCTTTATTATCAATGCCGATTGAAACAAACCCTAATGTACGAATATTTCAGTATTGATTTACCGAAAGTTTTTTACCATGAAGTATTGCAAAAGAATATATTCAGGGAAAAGATATATTAGGTTTATTAGATGTTAAAGAATTAAATATTGTTTTGTTAAATTTTTTAACATATCGTTATAATTATGATCGAAAATTTCAAGGAGCAAAATACGATGAAAAAGGTAACCCTTTTAATAAAGCGGCAGAATTACGTCAACAATTTGAAAGACAAAAACCCGAAGATGTAATCGATGGTTTATTTGAAATTTGAAAATTAGATAATTTTACTTCTTTAAACGATAATGCTGTTAAAAGATTTAAGCAAATTGTTTATATGTTATCAAATTATACATATAGTAAATATGCAATTAATAAAGGTTATAATGATGATATTAAATTATTTTCTCCTTATTTTTTTGAATTAATTTCAAAACCAGTTAAAAAAGAAAATGGATATTGAGAATTTAAAGATTGTCAAGTACTATTAAATTCATCATATTTTAATTTTTCTGGTGGTCCCACTCCACCTAAAAATTATTGAAAAGAAATTTATGCAAGTGGAACACCATTTAATCAAGTTGATAATAAATGATATTTTGTGGTGTGGCGTAATGATGATAATGGTGATTTAAAAATTAGTAAATTTAAAAATAATGTAAAATTGAATGTTGGTGAGACACACACTATTAACGAGAGTTTATATTTATTCAATGGAAATTTTGCTGCTAATTTAAAAATTGATTTACAAGTTATTTTAAAAAACAGTGTTCCACTTGGATGATTTTTCGATAGAGACAGTTCTTTTTTTAAATATGTATATCGTTGAAATAATGACAGTGAACCGAATACACCAATTATTGATCCAAAAACAGGACAAATTACAGACTGAAATTTAAAAAATCAAAATAATATAAACAATACCGATGGTGAAATTAAAGTAACTATTAAAAACAAAGATATTTCAGAAAACCCCATTTATCAGTTAGAAGCAAATTATTTTAATTGATTATCAATAACAAATGAATTAGAAACAAATGATATACCTTCTCTTATTCCTGCTGAAATTAAATTATCAGATGGAGAATATGGCAAATATTTAACTAATTTAATTGTTTCTAATGACAAAATAGATGATTATTTAAATCATTTTTCTCAATGATATAGATTATTTTATTCAAAAGCAATTTGAATAAGTATGACTAAAAATTTATTTGAAGATAGAATTAAAATAACTTTTGATAAAAAATTATTTAATTTAAATCAAATTGAATTATCTGGAATGTGGGGTTATGGAACTTATGATATTATAATTTTTACTGAAAAAGGACAAATTAATATTAATAATTTACAATTATTTAGTAAGAAAAATGAAAATTTATCCTTACTTGCATTAGAAATATAAAAAGTTATTTAGATTTATAAATCTAAATAACTTTTTAATTCATTTTCAATATCTATATTTGGTTCAGTATCGTTATTTCAACGATAAACTGATTTAAAAAAAGAACTGTCTCTATCGAAAGATCATCCAAGTGGAACACTGTTTTTTAAAATAACTTGTAAATCAATTTTTAAATTAGCAGCAAAATTTCCATTGAATAAATATAAACTCTCGTTAATAGTGTGTGTCTCACCAACATTCAATTTTACATTATTTTTAAATTTACTAATTTTTAAATCACCATTATCATCATTACGCCACACCACAAAATATCATTTATTATCAACTTGATTAAATGGTGTTTCTTGTGGTGCTATTCATTCTAAAATACCATCTTTTGTACTTATATTGTTCTTTTCTTTTAGTTGTTCTAATTTTTCAGGTGTATATTCTTGTGGTATATTACAACCAACTAAACTTGTTGTACTTGTTGCTGTTAATCCGATTGTTCCTAAAAGACTTAATATTTTTTTCATATTTATCCTTTCTATTTTTTATAAATTTTGTTAATTTAATTAAAAATGAAAATAAATTAATAATTTATTTTCATAAATGTTTAATATTTTTTATTCTAATCAATGAACATTTTTATTCATATCATTATCTCAACAAAGATTTCCGCATGTTTCTATAATTATATATTTTTCATCATTTGGACTTGATTTTTTCATTTGTTGAATTTTATTATTAATATCAGTATAATTATTAATTATGATATCTGTCATTGAATCAATATCATTTTTTGGTCATCATGTATCTGGGCTGTTTTGAGGATAATTAGCAATTATTTCGTGTAACTCTTCTTTAAATTTATTTGAGCCATATACTTGTTTTAAAATATTAATTTTTTCTCACATAACATATGTAATTTTTAAATTTAATCAATTTGAACGAGTAATGAATCTTGATGATCTTTCAAAAATAACTCCTGAATCATAAAAATCATATGTTAAATAACCATCACTATGACAAGTATGTTCTACATCTGCACTTCTTTTATTACGAATATTATATTCACTATACATACTACAATAAGATAATGTAATAATTAATAATAAAGTTTTAATATCTATTGATTTTATTTCTTTTGCCAATNWTAK
>NZ_RXFZ02000093.1:0-4001 GCF_044714365.1 Spiroplasma sp. hy2 | reverse complement strand
ATTCTGTAATTATTTTTTTCATTAATTATTTACCTCCATATATTAAAAATATACCTAATTTTAGGTATATTTTATAAATATCAAGAGTTTTCGACAAAATTAAAGGATAATATTGCTTTTGTAAAAACATTATTAATAATTACACTTGGTCGTTTATTATGATATAAAATATCATATAAAGCTTCAAATAAAGGTAATGTAATATTATTTGCACGCGCATCTAACACAATTGTTTTACAAGTTAAAACACCTTCTACTGTTTTTACTTGCTCTGATAAAACTTTTTGAGCATCATCAACTTGAGCAATTGCAAAACCAAGCGAATAATTCCGTGATTTACTTGAGGTAGTTGTTAAAATTAAATCAGCTAATCCTGCAAAGTTAAAAAAAGTTTCAATTTGAGCTCCTTTTGTTTTGGCAAAAAGTTGAATCTCATTTAACCCCATTGTAATTAATGATGCTTTAGCATTATCAGATTCATAAAGACCATTAAAAATTCCTGAGGCAATTGCTACTGCATTTTTTAAAGCAACCGCATATTCACTACCAATCACATCCGTATTAGCAAAAGTAACAAAATATTCATTATTAAACAAATCACGAATTTCTTGCGCAATTACTAAATCCTGTGAAACTGCCATAATACACGTTGGTTTTCGTTGTAAAACTTCTTTTGCAATGCTTGGACCATAAATACCTGCATATGCTTTTAAAATTTTTGGATTTATTAATTTTATAATTGATTTTGATAAAACTTCGTGTGTTTCAGGATCTAATCCTTTAGCAACATTAATGATAACAACTGGTTTTGTTACTGTTTGATTGATTTTCTCAATTATTAATTTAATAGCAACAACAGGAATTCCTAAAATAATATATTCAGCATCTTCAACTGCTTCAGCAAAATTTGTTGTGGCCTTAATTTCTTTATTAATTTTTAAATTACCAAAAAAATGACGATTTAAATGTTCGTTGTTAATATCATTAACTTCTTTCTTATCAATTCCATACATAATAACGTTATGATCATTATCTGTCAAAACATTTGCTAAAACTGTCCCATATGCTCCTGTTCCAATAACAGTAATATTTTTTTGTGTTTTTTTCATCATAATTTTCCTCGTTACTTTCTCTCTCTAAATAATATTTTAATTGGTACTCCCTCAAATCCAAAATATTCTCGAAGTTGATTTTCAAGAAACCTTTTATAAGAAAAATGAAGATATTTTGGATTATTACAAAACATAATAAAAGTTGGCACAACACCTTCAGGCTGAGTAGCATAATAAATTTTTAAACGCCCACCATTAAAATCTGGTGGTGGATTTAACAATTGTGCTTTTACTAAAATTTCATTTAGAACACTAGTTTTTACTCGCTGCGTTAAAACAACATAAACTTCATCAATTGTTTGAAATAAAATATGTAATCGTTTTTTTTCTAAAGCAGAAACAAAAACCATTTTCGCATAATTTAGATATTTAAAATATCCACGAATACTTTGTTCAATTTTTTTCATTGACCGTTCATTTTTTTCCATTACCGCATCTCACTTATTAATTACCAAAATAATTGGTTTATTTTGTTCAAATGCAATACCAGCAATATTTGTATCTTGGTCAGTAATAGGAACTGTCCCATCAATAATTAATAAAACAAGATCACTTCGTTCGATTGCACTAACAGCACGAAGAACACTATATTTTTCTAATTTTTCATAAACTTTCCCTTTTCTACGAATTCCAGCAGTATCAATCACAGTATAAAGTTGATTATTCCGTTTAAATGATGTATCAATTGAATCTGTTGTTGTTCCTGCAATTGGTGATACAATGACTCGTTCTTCACCTAAAATAGCATTTGTTAAAGAAGATTTTCCAACATTTGGTTTACCGATTAAAGAAAAATGAATTCCTTCTGTTTTTGGTTGAACTGGAATTTGATCTAAATGAGAAATTACTTGGTCTAATAAATCACCAATTCCAATTCCATGAGTAGCAGATACAGCAATTGGCTCACCAAATCCTAATGTCATATATTCATACAATTCACTTTCTTTTTCTTGCTTATCATATTTATTAACAACTAAAAGAACCGGTTTTTTAGCACGATATAGTATTTTTGCAACCATTTCATCATCTGGGGTAATTCCTTCTTTGTACGATAAAACAAAAATAATAATATCAGCTTCTGCAATTGCAATTTCTGCTTGCATTTTAATCTCTTGTGCAAACATTGCCGTATTATTTAATGTAATTCCCCCCGTATCAATTATTAAAAATTCTCTTGTTAATCATTCTGAGAAAGCATAAATTCGATCGCGTGTTACACCAGGAGTATCTTCAACAATTGCAAGGCGATTTTTAATAACACGATTAAATAATGTTGATTTCCCAACATTTGGACGCCCTACAATTGCAACAGTTCCTTTTTGTGCCATTTATTTTCCTGCTTTCTTAATAATTACATACTATTTCATAAATTTTAGTTACCGTTTGTTCAAATGTTAACTTACTACTATCCACAATAACTGCATCAGGAGCAATTTTTAATGGTCCAACCGCTCGGGTTGTGTCAACATAATCTCGTTCTTTTAATTTAGCAGTAATTTCTGCCAAATTATTCGGAACAATATGGTTTTCTTGATTTTGATTTCATCGGCGGTTAGCTCGCGCTGTAATACTCGCTGTTAAGTAAATTTTCACTTCAGCATCAGGAAGAACAACAGTAGTAATATCTCGTCCAACAACAACATTACCTTTTTTAATCACTAATTTTTGTTGCAGGCAAACCATTGCTGCTCGAATAAAATCAAGTCCAGTAATTTTGTTGATATTATCCAGAACAAGATCAGTTTGCAACTTATCAGTAATATCTTTCCCATTGACATAAACACGGTTATTAATCACTTGATAATTAAAGTTTGTTAATTGTGCTTGTAACTGATGATGATTTGTAAAATCAACTCCAACTTTTACACAAAAATAAGTAAAAGCACGGTAAGTTAACCCAGTATCAATAAACTGATAATTTAGTTTTTTGGCCAATTCATAACCAGCAGAAGATTTTCCACTACCAGCGGGGCCATCAATCGCAATATTTATTTTCATCATCTACTCCTATTTTCTATAACATAAAGATTAAAACTAAACAAATAGCTAATAAAACAACAAGCAAAAGCATAGTACTAAATAACATTTTATAACCTGGTTTTATTTTTCGATAAACAACTAATACATTATTATGTTTTTCTTCTAAAAGAGCAATTGATTGTTTTAGCATTTCTGCTGTTGATCGTTGATCATTTTTACGCATATGTGCAATTGTACTAAATTCAATATTAGCTGAATTAATTTTAAAATCACTATTTTCTGCTTGAATTTTATCACTTACTCGATGATAAGTAATTTTTTCTGCTAAAATACTTTCTAAAATTGCTTGATATTTTTGATATGTTGGTTTATTTAACAATGTTTCAGCAATTAAAATATTATGCATAACATCACCAGCATCTTGGTCATTTTTTTGATTAGTTTGAATTGTTGCTTTAGTTGTATTAACAACTTGGTCTAGCAATTGTTGCAAATCATATTTAAAATCAGATGGGTATGGTTGTTCATCTGGGTTTTTATCCAAATATGCTTTTTCTCAACTAAATTCTTGTTCAAAATCTGATTTAACACTACCAAAAAAATTATCATCAATAGCGTTTAACTTCGCCATGTAACTATTAATGACTTGACTAGTTTGATTAATTTCTTGATCAATCTCAATCTCTTTCTTAATCATTTCACGTAGCTGGGCAAATTTCTCCATTCTAGTTTCCATGTTAAACCTCCAACTTTTTTAAACTACATTAAAATTATATATTATTATTAAAATTTTTGCTTTAATTTTGTCGAAAACTCTTGATGAAATAAAAAAAATCATCAATATGACAATTTGAAAACTAATTTTGTGTAAGATTATGATTTTGCTTTAAATTTTTTAAACGTTAAWWW
>NZ_RXFZ02000092.1:0-4024 GCF_044714365.1 Spiroplasma sp. hy2 | reverse complement strand
WTAATCAAATTTATCAAATTTCATAATTTTAGATTCCTATAATTTCTATTTTAAATATATTTTATAGGAATTTTAAAATAACTAGGTTATGCAAGAAGTCTAATGTATCAATTGCATCATCTTGACGTAATTGTACAACAGCATATGGACGGTTACCATTTGTGGTTTCTAAACCAACTGGTTTTAATGGTCCAAACAATAATGACTTAATCCCCCTTTTTGCCATTACCTCAATTGGCATACACCCTTCAAAATAAATTTCTTTTTCAAAATCATGTAAAACTACTGTTTCTGCTGTAATTAATGTTTGAACTCATAATTCAAATTCATCCTTGCTCATTGGACAATTAATATAATCTTTACTATTGCCTTGATCATAACGTGATTTATAATATACCTTAGTAAAATCAATACTTTCTTTTGTAATAATTGGCGCGGCTGCATCATAAAAGTAAAAATATTTTTGCCCCAATAATCCTTGAATGGTCGTTTGAAATTTTGATGTTGTTAAGGGTCCAGAAGCAATCAATGTAATTGCTTTATCATCAATAATTGTTGCCTCTTGGTTAATTAAAGTCACATTTGAATTATTTGTTAACCATGTTGTAATATATTCTGAAAACTGATTCCGATCAACAGCTAATGCTCCCCCAGCTGCAACACGGCTTGCATAAGCTGCTTTAATAATTAATGAATTAAATGCTAGCATTTCTTGTTTTAATAAACCAACACCATTCGTTAAACTTTCACTACGTAACGAATTTGAACAAACCAATTCTGCAAAGGAATTTTGTTTTTGCACTGGATTTTTTATTAATCGTTTACTTTCATATAAATTAACCTTAAAACCTCGTCGTGCTAATTGATACGCTGCTTCGGTTCCTGCTAATCCAGCCCCAATAATGTTAATCGTTGGAATTGCCATTTGTTATTTTTCCTTTTAATTGTTGATATTGTTCTAAATATTGGGCATATTTTTCTTGTTCAAGTTTAATCTTTTCAGGATTTGCTTTTGCTGAAAAACTTGGATTATTTAAAATATTTTTGCTTCGTTCTAGTTCTTGTTCAAGACGAGTTAATTCCCCATTGATTTTTTGTTGTTCTACTGTTTCATCAACAATATCATTCAACCCAACTTCTAAAATAACATTCGTTAATGGAATTGTGGCATATTTTTGGTTTGCATCTTTTTCTTGAAGTACACCCGTCACTTTACTATTAACCATTTTTAAAATAAATTCATTAATTAATGCAATAACATTTGTAGTAATATTATTTTTACTACTTATTTGATCAAATCAAATTTCAATAATATCTTCTTTTTTAATTTGATAATTACTTCGCAATTCACGGATTGCAGCAACAATTTCTGTTACTAAATTCAAATAATCAACATTATAATTAAAATTAATTTTTGGGTAAATTTCTAACATAATTGACTCTTTCAAATTTAATTTTTGATAAATTTCTTCTGTTACAAATGAAATAAATGGATGTAACATAATTAAAATTTGTTTTAAAACATAAAACAATGTTTGAATTGTTATCTTCTTGATTGTGGCATTATTACTTTGTAAATTAACTTTTGTTAATTCAATATATCATGAACAAAACTTATTTCATACAAAATCATACAAATCTTTGCCAACTAAAACAAATTCATATTTTTCCATATTCGTTTGTACTTTAGCAATTGTTTTTGTTAATTCAGTTAAAATTCATTGGTCAATAGCATTTTCTTGATGGTTTAATAATAAGTTTTTAATTTCTGTTTCAAAATTAACCAATGGTTTAAAATCACTTGTTAAATTCAGCTCAACATAACGAGCAGCATTTCATAACTTATTAATAAAATTTCAAGCACTATTAACTTTTTCTAAAGAAAAACGTAAATCTTGTCCTGGTGCACTATTTGTAACTAAAAAATAGCGTAATGTATCTGCACCATATTCTTTGATAACATCCATCGGATCAATCCCATTCCTTAATGACTTACTCATTTTTCGGCCTTCTTCATCACGAATTAAACCATGAATTAAAACATCATTAAATGGTTTTTCCTTTGTAAACTCTAATGAGTCAAACATCATTCTTGAAACTCAAAAGAAAATAATATCATAACCAGTCACCAAAACATTAGTTGGAAAATAGCGATGAAATAATGTTTTATCTCAATTTCATCCTAAAGTTGTCATTGGTCATAATGCTGATGAAAATCAAGTATCTAAAACATCTCCATCTTGAATTCAATTTTTACTATTATCTGGTGGAATTAAGCCAACATGAATTTTTGTTGAATCATCTTTATGATATCATGCTGGAATTTGATGTCCTCATCATAGTTGCCGTGAAATACATCAATCTTGAACATTTTTCATTCAATTAATTAATGTTGTATTAAATCGAGAAGGATAAAATTTAATTTTATTTGGTGATGATTGAAATTTAATAATTTTTTCAGCAAAATATTCCATTTTAACAAATCATTGGTCTGATAAATATGGTTCAACAATAGCACCACTTCGTTCTGAAAAACCAACTTGATGAGAATGATCTTTAATTTCAACAATTAACTTTTGGTGATCTAAATCATGAACTAAATTTTGACGGGCAGTAAAACGATCTTGGTGATGATATTTTCCAGCCAATTCGTTCATTGTCCCATCTAAATTCATACAAATTGGCATTGCTAAATGATGACGCAAAGCAATTTCAAAATCATTAGCATCATGTGCTGGTGTACATTTCATTGCTCCCGTTCCAAAATCTTGGTCAACATAATTATCACAAATAATAGGAAGCAATTCACCATTTGCTGGATTTATCACTTTTTTATTTCAATATTTGCGATAACGATTATCATTTGGGTTAACAACAACACATTGATCAGCAAACATTGTTTCTGGGCGTGTTGTTGCAATTGTCAAAAACTCACTTGTACTATTTTCTAAAAAATATTTAAAATAATACATTTTGCCTTGTTGCTCTTGATAAATAACTTCAATATTTGATAAAGCGGTTTTTTGTACAGGGTCTCAAGAAATAATTCGTTTACCACGATAAATTAATCCTTTTTGGTATAAATCAATAAAAACTTTTTGTACTGCTGATGTTAAATTATTATTTAATGTAAATTGCTCACGTGAATAATCTAATGATAATCCTAATTTAGCTCATTGCTCACGAATAATTTCAGCATATTCTTCCTTTCATGCTCAAACTTGTTCAATAAACTTTTTTCGTCCTAAATCATGTCGTAAAATATTTTTTGTTATACGTAAACGTTCTTCTACTTTTGCCTGTGTAGCAATTCCCGCATGGTCCATTCCTGGTAAATATAAAGTATCAAATCCTAGTAATTTTTTATAGCGAATAATCAAGTCTTGCAATGTTGTATCTCAGGCATGACCTAAATGTAATTTCCCAGTCACATTTGGGGGTGGAATAACAATACTAAACTTTGGCTGTTTACTTGTAACATCTGCAGTAAAATAACCTTTTTTCTTTCAAAATTGATATTTTCCTGTTTCGACCAAGGCATGGTCATATTTCTTTGTTAATTTTTTTCCCATTTTTGTTTCCTTTCTAAATAAAAACTCCTATTATTTAAATAAAATAATAGGAGCAATTATTTTCTAAATAATTACGGTACCATCCTTTTTTAATAAGTATCACTTATTACCTTAATTAAAATATCAAGTTAAAATATTTAGCAACTTTCATTAAAACAATAGATTAATTTCACACCATCAATTAACTCTCTGAACTATTTTTTTAATTACTCCTCTAATATTTATGGTTTTATTATAATTCTTTTTCAATTAATTGCAACCTTTTTTGTTCCTCCAAGAATATTATTCTAAAATAAAAATAAAAGTTAATTATAACTTTTATTTTTATTTTTTTTTCTAATTTTGCCTTTAATTTTGTAGAAAACTCTTGATGAAATAAAAAAAATCATCAATATGACAATTTGAAAACTAATTTTGTGTAAGATTATACTTTTGCTTTAAATTTTTTAAAY
>NZ_RXFZ02000091.1:0-4049 GCF_044714365.1 Spiroplasma sp. hy2 | reverse complement strand
TAAAAAATTTAAAGCAAAATCATAATCTTACACAAAATTAGTTTTCAAATTGTCATATTGATGATTTTTTTTATTTCATCAAGAGTTTTCGACAAAATTAAAGATTAAAAGTAATAAAATTTTAAAAAAATATTGTTAAAATTAAAGGAACTAATGTTCCTTTTTATTTTTTATAGTACAATATAAATTAAATATAGAAAATGTTAAGAGGGAATGAAAATGACACCACATATCAACGCTAAACAAGAAGAAATTGCTGAAACAGTTTTAATGCCCAGAGATCAATTACGAGCAAAGTTTATTGCGGAAACTTTTCTCGAAAATATAAAATTAGTGAATGAAATTCGAAATATGTTTATGTACACCGGAACTTATAAAAATAAAACAATTACAATTGCTGGAAGTGGAATGGGATGTCCTAGCATTGGAATTTATTCATATGAATTATTTAAATTTTATAATGTTGATAATATTATTCGAATTGGTTCAGCAGGTAGTTATGATGCTGCACTAAAGATTTATGATATTGTTAACGCAACAGCAGCTTATGGCGAAAATAATTATGCTAGAATTGTAGCAGGAATAGAAGATGATGTTTTAAATTCTTCACAACATCTTTTTGCAACAATTGAAGAAGTTGCTAAAGCAAAACAAATTAAAACTTTTCCTGGAATTGTTCATTCATCTGATGTTTTTTATCGTAAAAATGATGATGATTGAAAAAAATTAAAGCCAAGTATAAGACAGTATGTGTTGAAATGGAAGCATTTGCTTTGTTTGCAAATGCTTTAGCATTAAAGAAAAATGCAGCAACATTATTAACAATTTCTAATTCCTTTATTACTGGTGCTGTGACAACAACAGCTGAGCGGCAAAATAATTTTTACCAAATGGTAGAATTAGCATTAGAAAGTGCAATTAAATTATAAAAGAAAAAAGGAGAAAACATATGACAACAGTTTTAGAGCTATACCAAGATCAAGTTAAAGATCAAAGTGAAGTTACAATTTTGGGGTGAGTTCGTTCTAATCGCAGTAGTGGTAAATTAGGTTTTTTAGTTATGAATGATGGAACAGTTTTTAATAATGTGCAAATTGTTTATAAAGCGGAACAACTTGCTAATTTTTTAGCAATTAGTAGTTTACGAATTTCATCAGCAATTAAAGTAGTTGGAAAGTTTTGTGTAACACCATCTGCCAAACAACCATTTGAAATTCAAGCATCCGTAATTGAAATTCTTGACGAGGCAGGTGAAGATTATCCATTACAAAAAAAAGAGCATTCTTATGAATATTTACGTGAAATTGCTCATTTACGTGCAAAAACAAATACTTTTAATGCGGTGTTCCGAATTCGTAGTAGTAGTTCTTTTGCAATTCATGAATTTTTTAATAAAAACAATTTTATTTATGTTCATACACCAATCATTACCGGAAATGATGCTGAAGGTTCTGGCGAATCATTTATTGTAACAACAAGAACTGATAATAATTATAATGAAGATTTTTTTGGTAAAAAAGCTAGTTTAACTGTTTCAGGTCAACTTCATGCTGAAGGATTTGCACAAGCTTTTCGAAATGTTTATACTTTTGGTCCAACATTTCGTGCTGAAAATTCTAATACAACAAGACATGCTGCTGAATTTTGAATGATTGAGCCTGAAATTGCTTTTATTGACCTGGAAGAAAATATGACATTAATTGAAAAAATGATTAAGCATATTATTATTTATTTATTTATTAACAACCATTATGAACTTGACTTTTTAAATAGTAATGTTGATGATAAATTATTGGAAAGATTAAAAAGTGTTTTAAATGATGAATTTGTTCATTTATCATATACAAAAGCAATTGAAATTTTGCAGAAAGCTGCTACAAAAGGTCAAAAATTTGAAAATCCAGATATTTTTTGAGGAATGGATTTACAAACTGAGCATGAAAGATATTTGTGTGAAATAGAAACAAAAAAACCAACCTTTTTATTTAATTATCCGAAAGAAATTAAAGCATTTTATATGAAAATTAATGATGACAATAAAACAGTTGCTGCGTGTGATTTACTAGTACCAGGAATTGGAGAATTAGTTGGCGGTAGTGTTCGTGAAAATGATTATGATAAAATTGTTAGTCGTTGTAATGAACTAAAAATTCCAACGACAGATTTACAATGATATATTGATTTACGAAAATATGGTTATTATAAAAGTGCAGGTTTTGGCTTAGGGTTTGAACGTTTTATCATGTATGTGACAGGAATGACAAATATTCGTGATGTGATCCCCTTTCCGCGTACGCCGCGAAACTTATTATTTTAATTTGATGCATATAAAAATTTTATTTAATTATAAAATTTTTTTTGTTATAATTTTAGCATTGCATAGATAGGCGGGGCATAAAATATTTAACTTAGTTACTTATGATAATATGAAAGGAACATATATAAATGAACGAAGTTATTAAACAATTACGAATTCATAAAGGATTAACTCAACGTGAATTAGCCAAAATGTCAGGGTTACAACAATCGACTATTTGTCGAATTGAAAAAGATTGTTCAAAAACAAGTTGAAATAAAATTTTAAAATTACTTGTTGCACTAAAATTAGATGTTAAAAAATTTATTGACAAATTATATACATACAATGAATACAAAGTATATGAATTTTTATCATTAATTATTGATAACCCCAAAATTCGTAAAGAGCTTGATCAAAATCCACGATTATTAGCATTAAAAGTATTACGAATTTTTACTAATTAAGAAAAAAAGTTAGATAATTTTGTCTTACCATGCAGTTGAATTAACTATGAAAATAAAATAAAGACCTAACAGGTCTTTTGCGTTTTAATAAACGGTTTAATAAAAAAATGATATAATAATGATATATATTAATTATTAATTATAGCAATGTGAGGAATAAAAATTGATTTGAGATTATTATTTTATCTTTGATGGTAACGGTAAAGAACAAAATTTACGATGTATTTGTAAAACAGCTACTGATGCTGAACGAGCGTTAGAAGATTGTTATTTAGATAACAAATATAATGCAGATATTATTAAAGCAATTTCATTTTGTTTAATATTTACATTTGATAGTACAACTGATAATTACGAACTAAACAAGCAAGGAACAGAAGACTTTATTAAAAAGTTACCGATTTGTCAACAATGTAATCGTGTTAAAAGCAAATTAGATCGTTATCAACTTTGTTCAGAATGTGAAAGTGAATTAGTTGGTTTGGAAACTTTTCAATGTGATTTATGTAAAAAACATCGTCTTGTTCGAGATGATTTTAATCGCGAATTATTTGGAAAATTATTAGTAAATAATAAAGAATATATAATTTGTTTTAAATGTGCTACACAAAATTTTCAAAAGGATACAAAAACAGAAGGGATGAAAAGATAGTGAATACAATTAAAAATTTATATATTGTTTTTTACACTGATAATGCTGATACTCCTAACCAAGGGAAAGTTGTTAAAGTTTTTACTGATAGTGAACTAGCAAGAAAATATTTGTTAACAAAAGTTAATTTAAATGGAAAAAAAATTACAAAGGATAATAAATGAATTTTAAAAGTGTATGGTTATGTTGGATCTAATGATTCTTATGAATATTTAAAATGAGAAACAACTCAATTTAAAAATATGGTTGGTAATTGTATCCATTGTCATCAATATTTTTTACGAGAAAATAATGCCAATATGTGTAATGAGTGTTTAGGACAAGTGAGGCAGGGCTTAAAAGAATGTGAAGTTTGTCATAATTTTTTTAATCCAGTTGGGATTAAATTTGTTTCAAATGGTGATGTTTTTCCCTCTTTAGCTTGCCAAGAATGTTCACAAATATTATTACAAAATTTAAATGTTAAATAGTTCTTTTAAGAAATAAAATTTTAGCAAAAAGATACCATCAAAATATTAAAATAATACTTTAATTTTGTCGAAAACTCTTGATATTTATAAAATATACCTAAAATTAGGTATATTTTTAATATATGGAGGTAAATAATTAATGAAAAAAATAATTACAGAARWAT
>NZ_RXFZ02000090.1:0-4109 GCF_044714365.1 Spiroplasma sp. hy2 | reverse complement strand
TTTAATTTAAAATGGTTTGTTGATTAATAATAAATAATTTTCCTAAATCCCTATTTATAAGAACTTCATTTATTATTTGATTATTTAAATAATCATTTCGATAATATTTGCTATCACCTGTTCTTATGACAACACTAGCAATCATATTGTTCTTAGTTACAATTCTAATTCTTTCTCTTTTTGTGCTATTTCTTCAATAAAAATTTACATAATCTCAATTATTAAAAATTATTTTTGAAAAATTATTAACATCATATTCTCTTGTAAATCATTTTCATATATCAAATTGATCTTTATCATTATAAATTTTTTCCTTAATTTTTTTTGAAAAAGTGATAAGTTATTACCAGATTCATATTTTATAATTATAATTTCTTCTCAAAAATTTGGTTCAAAAGAAACATAAAATTTACCAGTTTTACTTGAACCAACAAGTTCATTGCCATCATCAACGCCTCTTTTGTTTCTAATTAAATTTTGTAAATTATTTGTTTGTTGATAATTAAGATTATTAGACTTCTTGCATTTTTATTTTATTCTTTATCGCAATACTTACGAGTTTATCAAACATTGCCTAATGCATTACGTGGTTTATTTGGTTTAGCATGGATTATTTTATTTTTTCAGAAAGTTTTAAAAATTAAATCTTAATTATAATGAAGTAAGATAAAATAATGGTATAACAGAGAGAAAGGTTTGGATGAAAAAGAAAATTGCAATTTTAGGAGATTCACTAACTTTTGGTTATTTACCGATGGGAACTGGCAAAATGGCAGATGCTGATAATTGACCAGTAAAATTAGAAAATTTATTAACAAAATATTATCAAACAGGAGAAATTGAAATTCAAACTGATGCCCAACCAGGACGAACAATTATTAAGCCATTAATTGATTTTGGTTTTCCCCAAGATAATGGAATTGACAATTTATCAGTTTTATATCAAAAAACACATCCAATTGATTTATTCATGATTTTTTTAGGAACAAATGATTATTTTGGTTATCATGCTTATGCAAAATTAAAAGAAATCCCAGATTATCCAATTGAAACAAAAATTGTTGATTCATTAGGGGAATTGATTAATAAAATGAAAGTATTGCATAAAGATAATAAAGAAGAAGTGAATTATCATGTTTTAGTAGTTTGCCCACCAAAAGTATTAACATTGCATGATGGTGAATTGTTGACATCCTTACCAGAAGCTTATCAAAAATATTGTGCAAAATTAAATATTCCTGTTGTTAATTTACAATTATCAGCAAATCCACATCCCGAAGATCAAAATGAATATGATGGTATTCATTATACACCAATGGAAACAATGCCTGTCGCCCAAACCATTTTTGATGTTATTGTTGCAGAAAATTTATTAAATTTAAATTAATTTTAGTAACAAGCAATTAGAAAGGAATTAAACATAAATGATTATTGGTGTTTATGGTTATATTGGAGCAGGAAAAACAAGTGCCTGTGAATACTTACAAAATAAATATCATTTCACTTATTTAAATGCGGATAAAATTGCAAAAGAAATTATGCAAGAGCCAACCGTTTTGTTTTTTTTAGAGCAAACTTTTCCGGGAATAGTTATTAATGGTGTTCTTAATCGTGAGCGTTTATGAACAATTATTTTTACTAATCCTCTTGCTAACAATAAGTTGAATAATTATTTATGACCAAAAGTTAATCAACAAATTATTACAATTATTAATAATAATCCAAACCAAAAATTTTTAATTGAAGCAATTGGTTTAAGCACATTAGCACTTTCTTTTACAGCAAAAATATTTATTACTGCTAGTAAAAAGAACATTATTACGCGAATTAATGCTCGTGATCAACAATCATCAGAACAAATAGAACAGTTATTAAAAATTCAAGCAACTTTTTTTAAACAGATAAAACCCGATTATAAAGTAACCACTAACAAATCACTGCCAGAACTGTACCAAGAATTAGATAAGATAATGGAAGACATATTAGGAGATGAACAATAATGCACCGTTTTGTTGCCAATCAATTAGAAAATAATTACTTTATTTTAGCTGAAGATGATGTTAAACAAATTAAACAAGTTTTGCGTTTAAGAGACCAAACACAAATTATTTGCATTTATAATGGTGAACATTATTTAACGATATTAGAAGTACAAGCACCACAAAAGTATTTATTTAAATTAATTAAAAAATTACAGCAAAATCATGAAAGTCCAATTAAAGTACGATTAATTGCAGGTCTAATTCGGAATGCAAAATGAGATTATTTATTACAAAAAGCAACAGAATTAGGAGTTAATGAAATCATTCCCTTTCAGTTTAGTCGTTGTGTGGTACAATTAAAAGGTGAAAATAATTTTAAAAAGATTGAACGTTGAACAAAAATTTGTAAGGAAGCAGCAGAACAATCTTACCGTAATCAAGTACCGTTCGTACATGATGTTGAAAGTGATTTAAAAGTGTTACAACAATATCAAAGTGATGTTAATCTTGTTTGCTATGAAAACGTTGCAGAAACATTATCAATAAAACAGTTTTTACAACAAGATTTTAAAACAATTACAGTTGTAATTGGCCCTGAAGGTGGATTTACTCCACATGAAATTGCGGTTTTATCTTCATATCAATATTACCCCGTTTCATTAGGGCAACGAATTTTACGAGCTGAAACAGCACCAGTTGCACTTTTAGCAATGATTATGTATGAAAAAGAATTATAGGAGAGGGCAAAGATGACAAAAGTAGTATCGATTAAAGCACTAGTTAGTGTTGCAAATATAATATTATATACAGCTTTAGTACTAATTTTTCTAATTTTAGGATTACAAAAATGAGATATTGCAGCAGTAACTGGCTACAAAATTGGCTATGTTTTAATTAGTTTTGCTATTATTATTTTTATTATTTATCATTTAGTTCGTATTCATGAGTTAAAAAAGACACCATTTCAATTATTACGTAAACATATTATTTTTATGCAAATTTTTTATATTGGTCAATATTTGATTTTTGTGATTAGTTTATTTTTTTTAATTTTAGCTAATACAAAAGTTTTAAATCCAGCCCAAATTTGTATTTTTTGATATGTATGATTTCCAACAGTCTTTGTTGGTACAATTGCTTGTTCAATCTTGGAATCAATTGTTCGTGTTGAAGAACGAATTTTTATTGTTAAAAAAAATTGACAAGATTCAGAACAATGAGCAAAAGAACAGGAAAAAAATAATACTGTTTTAACAAATGAGCAGCAAGCAAAAAAGAGCAAAAATCCTTTCTTTGATGATGATAAAAATAATAATTAGTTTATAATTAAAAAAGAGAAATTAATAACGGAGGATGAAAAAATGAAAAAAATATTAAGTTTATTAGGAGCAATAATGATTGGGACTACTATTGGATCAAATGTTGTTGCATGTATGCCTCCAAGAAATGGTGGCAACAATAATAATATTGTTGGGGACAAATTAGACTTGAATTCATTTTCTTATGATAAAATTATTGCCAAAAAATTTAGTTTAAAAAAAGATAATGCAATTGTTAATGATGAAATTAATTTAACTTCAGCAATTACAAAAGGAATTCAAAATTTATCTCAAGTATATTTGCCTTGAGATGAAGTTAATATTACGGTTAATTTTTTAAGTGATAAATTTACTTTTAATCAAGTTTATGTCAAAATGGAAGCAAAACCAGATGCAAAATCAGTAAAAGGTTCAGTAATGTGAGGAAATTTAGAAACAAAATCTTATGTTGATCTTCGTCCAGATTTAAAAAATTGATTATCATTAGCATCACCAACATTAGAAGTTAAAGATCCAAGTGAATTAGATGCTGTTGCTACTAAGACATTAGGTGGCCCAGCCTTTAACCAAAGTAATTTGGATGGTCTTGGCTTACAAGGAACATATCATGAAGACCAAAAACGTTATATAGTTTCAGTTAAAAGCGGTCAAAGTAACTTTTTCCAAACAAGTGAAATTATTTGGTCGTATAAATTATTTAAGGGTCTTAAATTAATATCTTAGAAATTGTGGAATAATATACCACTTACTTATTTACATTGTATTACTTTTAATTTTATTGTCAATATATTTTTCTATTTTTTTAWTT
>NZ_RXFZ02000089.1:0-4110 GCF_044714365.1 Spiroplasma sp. hy2 | reverse complement strand
TTCTGTAATTATTTTTTTCATTAATTATTTACCTCCATATATTAAAAATATACCTAATTTTAGGTATATTTTATAAATATCAAGAGTTTTCGACAAAATTAAAGAATTTTATTAAAAAATATGTTAATATAAAAATATAAGATTTTTTTCTACTTGCATTTACAATTTACATTAAAATAAATAAAAAATGTTATTTTAATAACATTTTTAAAACCACGG
Source organism: Spiroplasma sp. hy2 (assembly GCF_044714365.1). NCBI lineage: Bacteria > Bacillati > Mycoplasmatota > Mollicutes > Entomoplasmatales > Spiroplasmataceae > Spiroplasma > Spiroplasma sp. hy2. The sequence continues at coordinate 3,891 of NZ_RXFZ02000089.1, read as the reverse complement.
CTCAAATGGTACATCAAGGCCAAATCAACCATTAATTAAGTCATGAACTGCTTCTATATTAAAATACAACATTACAATTGTTATAACTGCTAAAACTAAAAGTACTAGCACAACAATTAAAACTATTGCTCAAACTGGTAATTTTCGCTTGCTTGTTTCTTCATCATATTGAAATGGCATTTTTGTTGCATCAATTTTACCCAAAATATTACTATTATTAAAACCATCTGATGGAGCAAAATCAGGTGATGAACTAAAACTTGGTGCTGCATTAAAATCTGGTGTTGGTCCAAAATTTGAATTTCCTTGGCCAAAATCATTTTGACCAGAAAAATTAGCACTACCAAAGTCATTTGTTTGATTAAAATCATGGTTTGCCCCAAAAGAAGTTCCCTCATTAAACGTATCATCAAAATTATCATCAAAATCGTTATTGATTCCCTGTTGTTGTTTCATCAAATTTGGATTCATAATTGCGTAATGATGACCCGAATCTTGCGAATACTGTCTTTTATTAAAATTAGAATCTTGATCAGCAAATTGTTGCTCTACTTCTGGTCCTGCCATTGGAGGATAAGTTAACATTCCGGGATATTGTGACATTTGCGGATAACCCATCATCATTGGAAATTGTGGCATCATTGGATAAGGGAACATTTGCGGATAACCCATCATCGGATTATATGCCCCCATTCCCATCGCATTCATTGGATTAGGCATAATAGGCATAACAAATGGTTGATAAATAATTGGTTGATAAATTGGTTTATTATGTTGCGGTTTAACTTCTGTTCCATTAATTCCCAAAGTTTTTGAAATGTAAGAAGAATTAAAAGGTGGATTAGTTTTTGTTTTAAAATCGTTTGGATTACCAGGAACTCTAATTGGTTTTGTTAGTGGTGTTACTGGTGCATTTTGGTTTAATAAATTATCATTGCCAAAACTATTGTTATTTTCAAACGAATTAAAATGATTTTCATTTCCACCACTAAATTTTGGATCATTATTATTCATGCTATACCCCTCCATATCAATATGCCCACTTTTCTTATAAATAAATTATATCACATATTTAAGTAAAATTAAAATAAACTATTGTCATAATTATTAGAAAGGTATATAATTATTTACCATTTTATTTAAGTTTAATACCTTGTTTGTTGTTTTTTACTTTGCAAATATTCTTGATCTTTTTCATCAACTTCATTAAAAATATGATAACGATGTTTGTATCAAAATAAATATAAAATAATACCTACAATGATAGCTGAAATTAAATCATTTAACCCTAATAATATAAAATAATAAATATTACTTTGGTCTGTGCCATCCGATAATCCATGTGCTAAGAAATATTCACATAACATTAAAATTGGTAACACAATAAAAGCACGAAATGAAGAGCATAATGCTGCTTTTCTTGCGTTATTCATCCCTTGAAATAACGAAACACCTAAAAATGAAATAGCAGCACAAGGATAACTCATTAACATTAAAACTGCTATTCACCGATATTCATCAACTAAATCAGCAGGAAAAGCAAAAGCCATTAACAATTGTGGCCCAAGAGCAATAAATAATAATAAAGTAAAAAGTAATCAACCACTAATAATTGCTAATCCATATCAACAAGTTTGATACATTCGTAAATATTTTTTTGCTCCATAATTATACCCAATAATTGTTTTCATCCCTTGTGCAATCCCTAATGCAATTGCAGTAAAAAAAGCAATTCAAGGACTTATCGCACTATTAAATAATTGGAAGGATGCTAAACCATATTGCTGGCGTTAAATAAATTGTCCTGGTAATGATGAAATAATTATTGATGATAAAATTGAAACTAAAACAGCACCTAAATTATTAATAAAAGATGAAAAACCTAATCGAAAAATTTCTTTAATTGTTGTTTTATGTAAATAAAAAAGATCACGCCAATGAAATCGTAAATAAGAATTTTTATTATAATAAATACAAATTAATGAAACAATAATAATAAAAATTCATGAAATAATTGTTCCTAACATTGTATCTTCTAACAACATTCGACCATATTTTACAAAAACAATTGAAAATAAGACATTAATCGCAATTGCTCCAATTATAATGTAAATTGCAACATGACTTTTTCCATCTGTTCGTAATAATGTTAGTAATAAATAACTAACAAACATTAAAGGACTAGCAAGTAACATTGGAAAAACATAATGCCAAGTTAAATCTTGTACGATTCAGGTTCCTTTTTTACTTAATTGAATTAAAATCATAATATTATCTCATTGTGGAAAAACTAAACAAAAAACAAAAAAGGCTGCAACAAATGAAAATAAAACGGTAATTGTCAAAGCATTTCCTGCTAAAGATTGTGTTTGTTGTTTATTACTTTGCCCAGATTTAATTGCAAATGTAATTGATGTTCCAATCGCAAATAAAATTGCAAAAGCAAATAATAAGTTATAAATTTGCATTGAAAAATGGGTTGACAAATTAACAAAAATTTTTGCTGATTCATATGTTCATAATTTACCATTATTAATTGTAATATGTTCTTTATATCAATCCAAATATGGCTGATGATGAAAAACATTTGGTGTTACAAATGTTAAAGCAATAAATTTATCGAAGATTGGATATAATGCTGTCATTGCCATCACAAAGACAGTTGGTAAAGAAAAAATAAAAATTGTTTTTCATAAATTGTCATAACGTAACTTAATCTCGTTTTTTGAAAAAACGGTTTTGTTCTTTATGTTCGTTCCCCTTTACAATACTATTGTATTATTATTTTATCATATTTTTAATTAAATTGCCAGATTCAAAGGGGGCATATTTTAGTTAAAGGGGATTTATTTATTTTATCCTAACATTGTCTCTTTATTTTTGCTAAGCAATATTAAATACATTATAAGATTAACAATAAATGACCCTAATAAAGAAAAACTATAAATTAAAATAATTAATTTTATGTTTAGGAATAAAATATTAACTGCAATTAATATAAATGGAATTAAATAAACTGTAAAATTTATTACACATGATTTTATTAATAAGAATTTTAATTTGCCAATTCCAATAAAAACTGCATCAAGCAAAGTCGCTCAAGTATAAAAAAGATAAAATCAAATAACAATTCTCATAATTTGCATTGATTCGGTCATTTTTGTTTGATCATTATCAGTTAAAAATCTAGAAAAAGGAATTCATAGTCCATAAAATATGCTTGCTGAAACAACAAATAAAAGAAATGAAAGCTTAAAATATTTAATAAATTTTTTATTAAGTTCTTTACTATTTATGCCCTCATCTACATTAATGGCAACTATAGCTTTAAATACTTTAACTAAAGCAATTATTGGTAATAAAATTCAATTTCAAATTAATTGATTCGCTAATCAATATGAACCAGATGCAGTTAATGAATTTAATGTTTTTGCAATTACCAATAAATAGAAAAAGTTATTAATTGCCGATGATAAAAAAGTAAAAATAAAATTAAGAAAAAAACTTTATTAAATTCTAATTTTGTTAATCGAAAAGTCTTAATATTTCAAAAAATTTTAAAACTAAAAAAGTTTGCAATAATTAATAAAGAAAAAAGAAATAAAAATATATTAGTTAAAATACTACTTAATCCCAAACCAATATATGTATTTGCAAAAACATTTTCATTTGCTAACGTAAAATCTAAAATAATATAAATTATCATTTTACCTAATAATAGAAAAAAGAACGCCTTACTTTTTACCAATATTTAATAAAAAACAGTAGAAATTAATAACAAAACCTCTCTTTAATTTTGTCGAAAACTCTTGATGAAATAAAAAAAATCATCAATATGACAATTTGAAAACTAATTTTGTGTAAGATTATGATTTTGCTTTAAATTTTAWA
>NZ_RXFZ02000088.1:0-4154 GCF_044714365.1 Spiroplasma sp. hy2 | reverse complement strand
AWGWTAGTTGTTATCGCAATGTCAAATGAATTGAAGATATTTTAATTAAAAACTCTGATTTTCAACAACTTGCTGGTAAAAAAGCACTAATAAATGATTATTTTATTAGACTTCTTGCATAACCTATTAAAATAATTGTAAATATTTTAATAGGTTATGCAAGAAGTCTACTGTTTTGCGATGAGTTTTAGTGTATGATTTTAGGTAGTAGATTTTTGTGGTGGAATGGGTTTATTTAAAATAATTAAATTAATGGTATTAAATCCACCAATAATACTACAACTTCATAGAACATATCCTAAGCCAACATATCACAATCGCTTAATTACAAGACTAAAAGTTGTTTTTAAAATTAGTTGGATGGAAATTAAAGTTAAAAAGAAGAAAACAATTGTAATGATTAAAACAAAAAAATAAAAATATAAACTTAAACGTAATCGATTTTTGTTGTTGTCATAATAATAAATTTTTGAAAAAATAAAGGGGTTTTTAAATAATAAAATAATTAATAAATAATATAATTAAATTAACCACAAGAAAAATTGAACAATAAATTAATTTATCTTGTGATGACATGTTTTTTAATTCTAGGAAAATAATTATAAAAATAATTGTTACAATACCTAATGCAGCAAAAAGTCATAATAAATGCCATTTAATTTTTTTAAGATAACTTCGAATACGAATAATTTCCATTGTTGACTCCAATCATTTTATTAGTTAAATATATCTTACTATAAATTTTAATGATAATATTATTTTTTCAGTTTTTGTGGTTTAATATAATAGAAAAACTGAGGAGGACATTTATGTATAAAGTAATTAAAGTGACACCATATTTTTCAGAACGTTTATGAGGGGGACAAAAATTAGCGGATTTTGGTTTTCAATTGCCAACAAATGACTTATATGGTGAAGCATGAGTGATTAGTGCATTAGATAATGGAATGAGTTATATTGCGAATGGTTCTGAGACGGGAGTATCATTAAAAACATTTTTTGCAAATCATCCAGAATATTTTGGAACTACTGATAAAGAATTTCCTTTATTATCCAAAATTATTACAGCAAATGATTATTTATCAGTTCAAGTTCATCCTGATGATGAATATAGCTTAAAACATAACAAAATGTTAGGTAAACCTGAATGCTGATATATCCTTGATTGCCCTATTGATGCTAAAATGATTTATGGACATTATGCTCAAACAAAAGCAGAATTAATTCAATTGGTTGAAAAAAAGGCATGAACACAATTATTTACAGAAGTAAAAGTACAAAAAGGGGATTTTTTATATGTTCCTCCAGGTAAAGTTCATGCCATTACCCCAGGTGTAACAGTTTTTGAATTACAACGTTCATCAGATATAACATATCGTTTTTATGACTTTGATCGTGCTGATAAAGATGGAAACTTTCGTCCGCTTCATTTACAAGAATGTTTTGATGTAACAACAGTTCCTGATTCAACTAATCAAATTGTTCATCGTAATGAAGGAATTTTAATTGATAATGAATATTTTACATTACATTTATTAACAAAAACACGAGAACTTGATTTAAATACTATAAAATGAGCACAAGTAACAGTTGTTGAAGGAAAAATAACCATCGGAACAACAGAACTTTTAGCAGGTGAATCAGCAATAACTGTGGAATTAGCACAAAAATTAACAATAAATGTTAAGGGTAAAGCATTATTAAGTTATAAAAGATAAATTTAGAAAGAGCAAAAATTTGAATTTTTGCTCTTTTTTTAACTAAAAAAATGACACTTATTAAATTTTAATTTTATAGAAAAAAAATTCCATTTTATATTTAAAAATAGATTTTTTTAATAAAATTATTGAGTTTTAATTTTAAAATAGTAAACTATAAATGGAAGGAGAAAAAACTATATGTATAATAACATTTTTAATGAAAAACATATTATTTTAGATTCAACAGCTAAAACTAAAGAAGGAAGCTTTTTAGAACTTGCTCAATTAGCTGAAAATCTTGGATATGTTTCTGACCGCAATGAACTTGTTAAAGGTTTTGAGGCCCGAGAAAAAGAATCTTCAACAGGTTTTGAAGATGGCTTTGCAATTCCTCATGCACGAATTAGTGCTGTTACAAATGCAGCGGTTTTATTTATTCGTTTCAAAAATGATGTTGATTGAAATGCAATGGATGGTAAACCAACGAAAGTTGCCATTGCTTTAATTATTCCTGAAGCTAAATCAGGAGAAATTCATTTAGGAATTTTAAGTGAAGTAGCACGAAAATTAATGGATGAAGATTTTAAAAAAGCAATGAAAGTTGAAACAGACAAAGCAAAAATTTCAGCAGCATTATTAACTGGGATTGGAAAAGAAGAGGTTCCAACCAAAACGACTCCAACTGGTCAAAAGCCGTTGCTTTTAGCAATGACAGCTTGTGCAACAGGAGTAGCGCATACTTTTTTAGCTGCGGATAAATTAAACCAAACTGCTCCTAAAATGGGATACGACATTAAAGTTGAAACACATGGAGCTGAAGGTGTTCGCAATGATTTTACAGAGGGAGAAATTAAAGAAGCCGAAGTAATCATTGCTGCAACAGATATTGGACTTGATATGGAAAGATTTAGTGGAAAAAAAGTTTATAACTGTCCAGTTGCAAAAGCAATTAAAGATCCAGAAGGGGTTATTAATGCCGCTCTAAAAGAAGGAAAAGTGGAACCAACTGGAGAATTTATTACTAAGGGTGCTAATGGTAGCAACCAAAAAGTTGGAGTAATGAAACACTTAATGGCTGGGGTTTCATATATGGTTCCAATTGTTATTTTAGGAGGAATTTTTATTGCTATTTCATTAGGATTAGCAAAAGCAATTTATGGTCCCAACTATGAGAATTTTCATGGTTCATTAAAAGGAATGGGTTGAATTCCTGATGCTAGCGGAACAACAGCACATTGAGGAGAAATATTTTATACTGACCCATTAACTGACCCAAAAAACTTTTTCTATTATCTTAATGTTATAGGGGTATCAGCCTTTACATTAATGATTCCAATTTTGGGAGCATTTATTGCTAATTCAATTGCTGGTCGTTCAGCAATTGCTCCAGTTTTAGTTGTTTCATTTATTGGAAATAATGCTGCTAACTTTTATCCTTTACCAGGAATTGAAGCAGTTAATACTCCAACTGGATTCGTTGGAGCAATTGCAGCCGGATTAGCGGTTGGATATACTGTTAAATGAATTAATACTTGAAATGTTCCAAAAGGATTAAAACCAGTAATGCCAATCTTCTTTATTCCAATTGTTGTCAGCTTTATCTATGGAATGATTATGATTTTTGTGATTGGCTCAACTGTTGGTTGAGTAATGGGTAAATTCCAATATTGAATTTCACAAACATGAGGTAATACTTCAAATGCTGCTAATGTAGCAATTGGATTAGGCTTTGGACTATTGATCGGAGCAATGGCTGGTTTTGATATGGGTGGACCAATTAATAAAGTTGCATTCTTAGCATGTACAGGTTTAATTGGTTCAAAAATTTATACACCAATGGGGGCAATGGCAGTTGCAATTCCAGTTGCGCCAATGGGAATGGGAATTGCAACATGAATTTTTAAACCATTCTATAATGAAGAACAACGCACAATGGGTTCAACAGCATTCTTTATGGGATGTATTGGAATCTCAGAAGGAGCAATTCCATTTGCAGTTAATGATCCAAAACGTGTTATTCCAAGTAACATTGTTGGTTCAGCAATTGCGGGTGCTTTAGCTGGTGCTGTAGGAATTGCTGATTTGGCTGGTCATGGTGGACCAATTGTTGGATTCTTATCAGCGTTAGGTCGTGGTAATGGTGATGCTGGAGTTTATGGATGAGCTAGTGCTTGAGGATGAACATTACTAGCATTCTTATTTATGATTATTGGGGCTTTAATTACTGCCTTTATGTATGGTTTCTGACAAGTTGTAGATAAAAAACGTACTGGTGAAACAATTTCAATTAAACAATTTGTGGTAAAAAAACATACTAATAAAGTAGTTGCTAATAAAAAATCTCAAAAATGTAAACTGTAAAACGAAACGCGCTAAAACAACTCTTATTAAAGGGTTGTTTTTTTATTTGTAAACCCATAATTATTAATTAATTCAGAGAAAGGACAGCATYTW
>NZ_RXFZ02000087.1:0-4187 GCF_044714365.1 Spiroplasma sp. hy2 | reverse complement strand
AKAAAAATATATTGACAATAAAATTAAAAGTAATACAATCTAAATAAGTAAGTGGTATATTATTCCACAATTTCTAAGATATTAATTTAAGACCCCAAAATAATTTATACGACCATTATTTAATAGTTTTTTAACAAATTATCTGCCAATTGTTTAGACAATGTTCTTTTTTCTATCTTCTTTTGATTATTAATCTGCTTATTCTTTAATAATATCCAGTAATTAAAAATTACATCATAAAATTCATTTTTAATAAATCCAGTAATAAATTTTGCTTGTAATTTTTCTTTATCTTTATAAGTCATAATTTTCCTCCTAAACATTATTATTTTCATATGACTTTTTTATTTTAAAAGCATATTTTAACTAATATAAAAGCATATTTTAACTAATATCAGGTTCATTGGAGTTTGTTATTTCCCCTTCCATTCTTTCATATGATTGATCTTTATTACTTTGTTTAAATAATTTTATAAAACCATTAATTGCATTGTCAATTGTGGAAGATGTTTTGTTTATTAGAATTTCCATTATTCTTGAATGATTTTCTATTAACTTTTTATGTATTTCATCAATTTTTACTTCATTTAGTTGATTATTTTTATTAGCAATAAAAGTAAATATTGAAGAAATAATTGTACTTATGAATGATAACGAAGCAACAATAACGGTAACTATTTCTCCCGTATTCATTTCTACTTCCTCTCTTATTTATACTTTTATTATAACTTCTAACAGTTTTACACTCATATACTAACTAAAAAATAATATATTTCCTTATTATTAATCATATTTATTATAATTATTTCTTCTCTTGTTTTAATTTTATATATAAAATTCCTCCCTTTTCTTTAAAATGATAACTGTCTTCAAAATTGTTTTTTAAAAATAATGAAAATTTATTATTTTGTGCCCCATAATTTTTGGGATTAAAATCTGGAATTTTTCGAAGTAAATTTTCAATAATTATAGAAAACTGAGTAAACCCATCATTATTTTTATCATTTTCTTTAATTATTGAATTTACTACCTCAATTAATTCTTTTTTACCTTCTACTTTTTAAAAATTAATATTTCCGACGTAAACGCTCATTATCGCGTTGCTTAATTGTTTCTCGTTTATCATAATTCTTCTTCCCACGAACTAAAGCAATTTCTAATTTAGCATAATTATTTTTAAGATATAACTTTAATGGTGCTAATGTTAAACGTTCTAATTTAATTCGTTGCAAAATTTTTTTAATTTCTTTTTTATGCAAAAGTAATTTTCTAGTCCGATCAGCATCTGGTACATATGATGTTGAAAATTTATATTGAGCAATTATCATATTGATAACAAAGGCCTCATTTTTTCGAATAATAACAAAGGCCTCATTAATTGATACATCATTATTACGAATTGACTTAATCTCACTGCCTGTCAAAACAATACCAACTTCATAGGTTTCAATAATTTCATAATTATACCGTGCTTTTTTATTAACTGTAATTGTCAACATTAATATCACCTCCTTAATCAACTAGTTCAAAATCAATTTGCCGTAATTTTTTACTTGCTTTCTTTACTCTAATTCGTACTTTTTTTCCTAAAAAATATTCTTTTCGTTTCCGTTCTCCAATTAATTTTAAACTTTTTTCATCAAAAACGTAATAGTCATTTTTTAAATCAGTAATATGAACCAATCCTTCAATTGTATTTGGTAATTCAACGAAAATTCCAAACGAAGTAACTCCAGCAATAATGCCATCATATTCATAGCCAATTTTATCTTCCATATATTCAGCTTCTTTCATTTTGTCAACTTCTCGTTCACATTCCATTGCCCGTAATTCTGCAAGGGATGACTGTTGACTAGCATGACTAATAAAAGTACGCGTTTGTTCTAAATCAGTAATTTTAACTTTTCCTTGAAATAAATATTTTTTTAATAAACGATGAACAACTAAATCGGGATAACGCCGAATTGGTGAAGTAAAGTGCGTATAACATCAAGATGCCAGTCCAAAATGGCCATCATTAATAGCACTATATTTAGCTTTTTCCATACTTCGTAATACTAAAGCTGAAATAACTTTAAAATTTTCCTTATCCTTTAACTTATTTAAAATTTGCTGTAAATCTTTAGAATGAATATTTTCTAACTTTCCTTTAATATTTAAACCTAAATAAGATAATTGCGTATACAAATCAAGCAATTTTTTTGGTTTTGGCTTATCATGCACACGATAAACAAATGGCAAATCCATTCAATAAATTGTTTCGGCTACCGTTTCATTAGCGCGAATCATAAAACTCTCAATCAATTTTTCTGCATCAGCACGCTCTCGCACAACAATATCTTTAATCTTACCATTTTTATCAACAATAAACTTTGGTTCATCTAAATCAAAATCAACAACCCCATCATGTTCTTTTTTTAAAACTAAAATTTGATATAACTGTTGCGCTAAAAGCAACATTTGAACAATTTCACCTGAGATTTGATTTTTTTCTTGGCAGAATAACTTATTAACTTCATCATAAGTTAATCGCGCTTTTGAAATAATGACAGCTTCATAAATACTAGAATTAACAACATGTCCCTGCTTATTAATTTCCATTTCACAAATTAATGTTAATCGTGGTTCAAAAGGATTTAACGAACAAATCCCATTACTTAATTTTTCTGGTAACATTGGAACAACCCGGTCAATTAAATAAACTGAACACCCTCGGTCAAAAGCTTCTTTATCAAGATAACTATTCTGTGGAACATAATGTGCAACATCCGCAATCGCAACCAATAATAAATAATTACCATTTTGATTTTTTTTAACTAAAATAGCATCATCAAAATCTTTTGAATCATTCCCATCAATTGTAACAAACATTTCTGCTTGTAAATCACGGCGTGATTTATCTACTAACATTCTTGCAACATCAACATCTTGTTTAATTTGATTGGCTTCATTTAATGTTTCTTCATTAAATTTAGTACGAATATTAAATTCATGTAAAATAGCCAAGACATCAACACCGACTTGATTAGTATTACCAATGATCTCAATGATTTTAACTTGCATTAAATTGTTTTTACTATTAATATTTGTAATGATTCCCTTTACAATTGTATTTTCAATTGCATCAGCTAAATTAATAATTTTAGCACGATATTGCGTTAATTTATTATTTAAAATTTCTAAATATTTTTGTTGATGACGATTCTTTTTAATAACTCCAACTACATATTCATTATTTCGCTTCAAAACTTTAATTACTTGTGCTTCTGCTTTTTTAGAATTATTAATATTTTTTTGTTTTTTTAAAATAAACAAAACTTGATCTTGGTCTAAGGCATTATTTAAATCATCTTGTTTAACATAGTATTCTTCTTGGTTTTCACTAATTTTAATAAAACCAAAACCTTTTTTATTAATGCTAATAACTCCTCGTAAATAAATTTTTGGATCAAAATAATAAAACCTATGTTGTTGTGTGACCTCAATAATATTATCATTTTCTAATTCAACCAAAACTTTTAACATCATTTTATTATCATTAATTTTATTAATATCTAATAACTGTGCTAATTCAATCGTATCAATTGGTTTTGTTTGTTTTTTTAAAATAGCTACAATTCGATCGTGCATATACCTTTCCCCCTAAATGAAAAAAGAGACATTTTTAAATCTCTTTTCAATTAATGATATTTTTAAAGATTTAATTATTACAATAGAACTTTTGTTAATAAATTTATCAATAATGTAATAACTAATAATGTTGAACCAAATGCTAACATAAAAATAGATAATGTTCGATCTAACCCACGTTCTTTACTATTAGCAAATAATTCATCATTACCACCATTTAAAGCACTTAACCCTGTTTGTGCTTTTTTGTTTTGTAATAAACCAATAACAATCATAATAATTGATACAATTAAAGCAATTATTTCAAAAACATAAATAATTGTATTGGCTACTTGTGGTTCAATTGCTAAAAACATCATACTTGATAGGTTCATTAAAACATCCCTCTCTAAATTAAATTATGTTCCTATTAATAATACTATAAAATTACCAAAATTATTGTATTTTAAACTTTAATTTTGTCGAAAACTCTTGATATTTATAAAATATACCTAAAATTAGGTATATTTTTAATATATGGAGGTAAATAATTAATGAAAAAAATAATTACAGAAWAA
>NZ_RXFZ02000086.1:0-4335 GCF_044714365.1 Spiroplasma sp. hy2 | reverse complement strand
TATTTTTAAATAAAAGACATAATTAATTAAAATTATAATTTGCTATTAGTATCTTTTTAAAAATATTTACAATTATTTTAATAGGTTATGCAAGAAGTCTATTGTTGTGGCAGATTACAAGCAATTAAATTAAAACTAGGTGATATTATAGTTCCTAAACTAGTTAATATCAATAATATTTTTTTCATTAATAATCTAACTCCTTTTATTTTTTGTACATTATTCTAAATTAATTATAAACAAAAAAAGAATTAAAAAAGTTTTCAATTAAAAATTGAAAACTTTTTCATTATATATATTATTCATAATTATCTGATAACCACAAATCAAAACGAGATTCACCACTAGTTTCATAAGCAATTTTGTCATTAATTTTTGTTGTAACTTTAAATTTAATATTTGTAAAACTTAATTTAAAGTCAACAGCATTTAAAATTTGTGTTAAGTTAGGAGTATTATTATCATCAATAATTGCCCTAAAATTTTCTCACTTACCATCTTGCCCAGGAGTTTTAAATTGTAATTTAACTGTTCCGGCACTCATTGTAACATCATTACTTTTTAACTCAGTATTACTTATTCCAAAATCACGTAAAATATTAGAACCAGCATAATTCATTAATTGTGGACCTAAGAAAAACTCAATTTTAGGAAGAAAACTAGTGACAATTGTATTAATTTCTTGTCATGTCTTTGGCTGAACAAGATTTGTGTTAACAGCATCAATTCTTTTGTCACCTTTTGCAGCAAAAATATCTAAAATACTTCCAATTAATAAAGTTGGTTTTAAACTAAGTAACTTTACTTTATTTTGGTTAATTTCAACAACGAAAAATGATAATCGATATTTACTATCCGTTTCTTTGTAATCACTTCGATAACCAGTTAAAGTATGAAATATTAAACTGTCTAAATTTGTATTAGTATTTTGATAAAAATACCCTGTTTTACCAAAAGCAACTTTAATATTTTCTTTTAAATTGGTATTAACTGGTGAGAATAAATATTGGATTAATGGCAGAACTGTATTATGTGTTGATTCAATTTTTTCTTTTCCTTCTCTAACAAATCATTGTAATAAAGCAATTAAATCAGGTGCCATATTATGTAAAAGGTCTTTAACTGTTCCTTTTCCATCAAGAATTTGATTAAAAGAAATATCTTTATTAAGATAACCACTAATATCAAATTGTAAAGTCTTAAGATTTTCAGCAATAATATTTAATAGTGTGTCAAATTTTTCAAGAAAATCTGGTTCATTAATTTTAGTTAAATCAATCTCCATAATTTCTTTCTCTGGTAAAGGCAATAAGCCAATAAAAGTATATAAATCAGCAAAAGTTATATTTACTCCTTTTACTAATGGCGGCAATGGTAAATTAATATTTTGTAATTTACTACTCATATTGTCAATTTTATTGACAGTATTTTTTAAAAGAATTAACTCATTTGTAACTCATTGAATTTTAACATTGAATTCTTCTTTATCTTTTTTTAAAATATTAACACTAGCAGTTCCATTAACAACATCTAAACCTTTTTTAGAGTCTTGTTGTTGTAAAATAGTTGACATATTAGCTTGTGCTATTTTTTCATCTGAATGATTATTATCAATAATCTTTGGTTGCACAAATGTTGCATCATTTTTAACAGCTAATTTATAACTGCCTAAATTAAGACGACTACTTAACATTGTTGCGAACTCCTCACTTGTTGCATTTGATGATGAAGCAAAAAAAGGTGTTTCAACATATTGTGACAATTCGCGCTTAAGATTTTCAAGATTTGCATCTTCTCTTTTACTAGTACATGCTGTCATTAAAGCAGCATTTGACCCTACTAATGAAATAGCTCCTAAAAAGGCTAGTAACTTTTTCATTTTCTTTCCTCCTTATTGTAGTTCAGTTTTAAATAAAACAAAATATAAACTAATATTTATTTAAATTATAATTAAAAACCGTATTGTTATTTAAATATAACAAAGTAACATATCTACCTCAACTAAAATTTTAAACTCTTTTTTATCTGAACAAAGGATTAAGAAAATTTATCAGAATGACTTTTTAGAGTTGCTAAAAAATTTATACAAAATTAATGTGCTCATTTGAGGTATATTAATCTTACTCTTTTACAATTTATTATGCAAACATTTAATATAAATAAATTAATCACGAATTACTAATTCATTTTGAAGTTTCATTACTTTTTCTGCTCCTAAAACTCGATCAGCAATTGCTAAAGCAAAATTCATTGTTGAACCAACTGAAGCCCCAGTAATAATATTACCATCAGTAATAGCAGCCATTTCATCATTATAAATTGCCTTTTCCATTCCTTCGATACATCCCGGATAACTAGTGGCTTCTTTATTGTCTAAAATTCCTAAATGTCCTAAAATTTGGGGTGCTGCACAAACTGCAGCAATTGTTTTTTGATCATTATTAGCTTTTAATAACCAATCTTTTAACATCTCATTTTTTGCAATATTATCAACACCAATGCGACCACCTGGTAAAATGAAACCATCATAATCTTCATATTTAATATCTTCAATTAATTTATCAGCCTTAATCGTAACATCATGGGATGAAACAACTTCTAATGCTTTAGTAATACTAATTAATTCTAGCTTAATGCCTCCTCGTCGTAACACATCAGTTGTAATAATTGCTTCGCCTTCTTCAAAACCTGTTGCTAAAAACAATGCAAATTTCATAAATAACACCTCTTTTCTCTTGGTAATTATAATATAATTTTATATAATTGTTAAGAAAAAAGGAAAAAGGTGTTATGCATGGGATTTTTCTCAAAAGTAGTTTATAAATTTCATCGGACAAAACATAAACGAAATAAAAAATATTATTTATTAAAAAATCGTATGTTAATAGTATTCCACAAGACATTAATATTCATGTGATTAAAACTTTTCGGGAAAAATTCACGAGTTTAATTCAACCAAATGACATCACAATGAAAGATGGATATTTATTACGGAAAGTACGTGGTTTTAATAGTTTTGGAATTTTTTATCAACTTGATGTTATTTTTTGCAATAAAAATTTTGAAGTTATTCAAACAATTCAAAATTTTGGACCACAAAAAATGAGTCATTATTTTCCACAATGTTATTTTGTCTATTGTCTTGCTCCTGGAATGATTAATTTTTTAAATATTAAACCAAACGATATTTTACGAATTATTTAATTTATCATTAATATTTTTAAAACTAAGTTATAATATAAATAATGTTATGGTTAAGGAGGAAAAACAATGGCAAAAATGAAATATGCAACAATTAAAATTAATGTAACATTCCAAAAAGTAATGATTTGAATTTCTGGGTTATGATTATTTATCTTAGCAATCTTAAATTCTTTTCCAAACGTTAATGTTAACACAAAACTTTTTGTTCACAATAATACTGGTGATAATGGTGCAATTATTTTGATTACAGCTTTCTTATTTATCTGTGTTGCAACCTTTATTCGTCATAAAATTGCTAAATTAGTTGCCGGAATTATTTTTATTACTATTGCAATTATTGGAATGATTGGTGCAATTATTACTTCAACAAAAGAAGTTTCAACATGAGTAATTGTTGTTGGTGAATTAATTGCTCTAATTGGTGCTTTAATATGATTATTAGAAGGAATTGGAGCAATTCGTGTTAATAAAACAAACACAGCAAGTACACCAAGTAATAACAAGTAATTATTATAAAAAATGTTTAACTAAATTTAGTTAAACATTTTTTATTTATGAACATTATTCAAGATCAAGTTCTTCCTCTTCTGCAGCAATCACTTCACTATAAAATTTTCCTAATGATTGATTTTTATTATGACGGTCTTCTTGTTTGCCTTTAATTTTTCGTAATTGTTCTTCAACTTTATATAAACTTTGATCAACTGCCTTATAAAAATCACTATTGCGAACTTCTGCTTTTAAAAAATTATTTCGCCCTCTAATATCAATTGCAGTATGAATTACAATATTGTTTTCTTTCGTAAATTCAATGTCAACATGAGCAAGATCATTTTCATTAACTTGTTGATATTTTAATAACTTATTAAAAGTATCAACTAAATGTTGGTTCATTGCATCGGTAATAATAATATTTTTACTACGAATTTTGTATTCCATAAATATTCGCCTCACTTCTATATCATCATTATAACAAAAYAAAAGATAATTTTACTTTAATTTTGTCGAAAACTCTTGATGAAATAAAAAAAATCATCAATATGACAATTTGAAAACTAATTTTGTGTAAGATTATGATTTTGCTTTAAATTTTTTAAACGTTAAAATATAATACCGTTGATTGTTGGTTTG
>NZ_RXFZ02000085.1:0-4449 GCF_044714365.1 Spiroplasma sp. hy2 | reverse complement strand
TTAAAATCAAATTTATCAAATTTCATAATTTTAGATTCCTATAATTTCTATTTTAAATATATTTTATAGGAATTTTAAAATAACTAGGTTATGCAAGAAGTCTAATGTAATATCTTTATTATTACCAAAATAAATCATAAGTAAATTATTACTGCCTAAAAATAATTGAGATAATAATTTTTTTGAAAATCTAATTTTTAATTTTATATCATTAGTATAATATGCTTGTAAATATGTTTTGGTAATTTTTCCATTATCATATATTAGATAATTTTGTTATTTGTAATAAAAATTTTACATTATCCCTACTTTTAGTTTTATATATATTTTGATAATTATCACTTGGTAAACCATTAGTATATGCGGTATCAAATGTTTTAATTTCATTATTTATATTATCTGTATATAAAGTATTGTATTTTCAAAATTAATTTTATCAGTTTGTGAACGGCCACTTTGTTGTAAAATTAAATCTGATAATAAACCAGAAATAAAATTACAACTATTATTTCCAATCGTTAAATCAATATTTCTATCAGAAATAAAATTCTCTATTTCAGGTGGTCCACATTCAACTTGCAAATTACCAAGATTACTTACTTCAATTGTTTTATAAGCATCTTGGAATTTACTGATACTTTGAATAGTTGGGTCAATTTGTTTTAAATCAATTTCTACTTCATAATACCCATAATTAAATTCATCAGAAAATAAATTAATATAATTTCCAGAAGAACCTTTTTACATTGTGCTGGTGCTGTAATTTTGGTTTTTAATGGTTGCACTGTAATAGAAGACATAATATTTTTGGTATATGGTTTATAGTTATATGGAACTGGTGGCAATACATATTGTGGATAATTAAATGTTGGTATTTCATAGTCATGTGGTAATAAGAAACTAGTTTTATAATTAGTTGTCATATCGCGTAAATAATTATTTAATACACTTTTTGTTTTACCTCTGAAACTTCATACTGATAAGCGTAAGTAATCTTCTTCATTATTTGTATATGGGTTATCAGCATAAAAGATAATTTCAAAATTACCTTTATATAATGCTTGGATTGAAAACATATCAATTATATAACTACAATTTGTSCCATCTGGTGTTTGTAAGAATTCGCAATTATTATCTTTTTCACTATCACTAACTGGTTTTTGTGCTTCAACTGCTTTTGTTTWTTCATTAATTAAATAAACTCGGTTAGTTTTAGGATTTAATTGTTTTAAATTATAAGTTGAATAAACTAGTTCACTTGTTGGTTTACCATCTTTAGTTAAAACAGTCCCTTTAAATTTATCAGTTAATAAAGTAGTAAACCCTAAACTAGTAGCATTTGCACCAATCATAGCACCGACTTTATCATTTCCTTGTTCTCTAAATATTTCAAATGGTAAATAACCTTTACCAGCAGACTTATTACCTCAAAAGGCATCGTTATAAAAACTATAAACATTAGCACTCATAAAACCATTAAGTCATGGAAAATTAGGTCATTTATCATCTTGGGTAATTGTTAAATTCCCAATTCAGTCCCAAGGAATACCAAACGAAACAAAGTTTAAAAACTTTCCAATAGCAGGTATCGTAAAAGGATTAAAGACTAATTTTTGCGTATAGTTTAAAGGTAATATGGTAATTTGGCGATTAATAAAATTATTCATATTTAAAATATCTCAAACATTACAAGAACCCATTTTATTATATTCAATTTGAACTTGTCCAACRGTATTACCAAATTCATCTTTTCTTCTAAAATATGATGATGCTTGCGTACTAATAATATTATTAACAATTCCACTATTTACTTTTATTTTATTTGGTGGAGTAATCATTCAATTTTTAGACCAATAAGGTTTAGAATTTGAATTTTCTTCCTTAATAGTTGTTCCAACAGTCGGATTAGTTGCTGTTGAACTTGCTTTATCTGTTATTATCATACCCTCATTATTTTTTTCAATTCAAAAATCAGACATTGATTGAATATGTTCTTTTCAATCTTTATATCCAGTAATAATAGTTGGTTGTATCCCTTGAATGTTATATCAACTTACTTCGGGTGATGCATAAGTATTTATTTTATCAGGWGGAGCAGGATACATGTTATACATTAATAAATCTCTTGAATTCATTACTTTTTTATTAAATTGACCTTTAATAATTGGTCTTCCTATAACTGGTATATCAAATAAAATTGGATTACCATAAAATTTAACTGCCATTGCTCTAACCCCTGGATCTTTTAATAAAATATCATCTAATTCAACAATACCTTTATTTAATTTTTCATCATAAGTTATTTTAGGAAAACAATAACCCTCTCCTGGAGCACTTGTTTGAATAAATTGTCTTACTGATAAACCACTATTACTAATTTTGTCATTAATACTTGAAAATGTAATTTCTTGTCATAAAAAACTACCATCATATGGTGAATAATAATTAATAACATTTGATGGATATAATCATTGTCTATCTTGTGGTGCAGAATTAATATCACCACCACCAATATTTAAACCACGGTCATTAAATACAGTATAAAAATTATAATAATCATTAATATTTAATTTATCGGCATCTTCATCTAAAATTAATAAAGTATATTGTCTTTCWGTTGATTGTTGAGTAAATACTTGTTCAAATTTAGCTTCACCAAATTGAATTGAACTTCTATCATCAATCATATAAGCATCTCAATATTTACCAACTTTAACTTCTTTTGTATAAAAATTATCTGCTTTATTATCATTATTCATAAAATAACTTAATTTATATTGATTTAAGTATTCTAAAATTTTATTAACATCATAAATATTTTCACCATCAATTAATTTTCAATAAACATTATTATTTTCATCTTTTAATTTTATCGCAAATGGTGTTTCATTATTGGCTCATATAGTTGAATTAATTGGTTGTTTATTAAAATCATCAATCGTTAATATATTAATTTCTTCACCTTTATATTTTTGTACTATTTTTAAACTATTTTGTCATTGAGCAATAGTACTTTCCATATTATCAAATATGCGTGAATAACTACCATAATCACTTGGTTTTGCATTATTTGGTTTTCAACCTGTTTCAGTATCAGGGATATATGAACTATAAACATTAAAAGGAAATACCATTCAATGGCGATTATCTTTTATATCTTCTCTTATTTGTATCAAATTATTATGAGCATCTCTTCTTAATTGCTCAATTCTTCCCATACTAAATTCCATTTATTTAATTCTCCTTAATTTCTGTTCTACCTTGTAAGGCATTTTGATTATTACCAGTTTCATCATATTCTAGAAATTTATTATTATGTTCTATTTCTTTTGCGTTTATTTTATCTCAGTATTTTTCAATTTTTTCATAATATTTAGTTGCTTCTAATTCATCAACATTATCATAATTCAATTATCGCTCTTATTGGTTCCATTGTGTGATTTTCTAATCTAGTAGTAATTAGTTCATTTTGTCGCATTTGGTCAACTAAACTAGCATTAACAAAATCAAAACCATAAGGTCGTTCACCAACACCATCTCATAAACCGTAATATTTTAAAACAGTATCAAACACTTTTGTATAATATTGCTTACGATATGCTTGTAAATATGCTTGTTTTTCTAAATCTTTTGTTTTTTTTTATTAATGATTGTGTTTTATTTTCTTCACTATCTGAGGCATCACCAAAAGGGCTAGAAAAATTACATACTATATATACTTGTTCAATAATTGCTTTTTGGTCTTGTGTATATGTTTCTAAGGTTGGTGTACCTTGTACTACTTGTAAAGATTGGGATAATTGACCATCTACTGTTGATGAACTTGATTGAACAAAAATATCATCAAATACATCTTGTAGTACTTTTTTATTACCTTTGTTATAAGCAGTCATTAAATCATCACTTAGTATCCCATATCAATGCGTACGATTTGCATATCTTTCTTTTGATTTAATATTAAAACTATCTTCTAAATCAAATTGTAATTTATAACAATTTGCCATTGTAGGTCATGGGTTTAAAGTAGTTGATGTAGATAAAAATAATGGATTAGGTTCATTAATCATTTCTCAAAAAGGTACTATTCCTAATTTATTTTTAAATTCTTGTACTAAAACAGGTCTAACATTATCTTTAATTTCTGTTTTGCTTTGCCCAACAACTACTTCATTATTTTTTGGCCAACCCTTAATAATTATCTTATCTTTAGTACAAATTAAATTTAAAATAAAGCCACTATCTGATTGATGATAATTTAATCAAATATCAGCACCTTGTTCAATTTCGTTTATTTTACTTACACGAGATGTAAAGTTAAAAGGGTTAATTCATAAATCATTAGACTTCTTGCATAACCTAGTTATTTTAAAATTCCTATAAAATATATTTAAAATAGAAATTATAGGAATCTAAAATTATGAAATTTGATAAATTTGATTTTATTANTTA
>NZ_RXFZ02000084.1:0-4453 GCF_044714365.1 Spiroplasma sp. hy2 | reverse complement strand
AATANNNNGAAACCACACACATTTTGTACTTTTGTGGTATTTACATTTTTACAAAATAAATTTTATTAATATTTTAAATAAGGAGTTGAAATTATGCAAACAAAACAATATTTTGTTTTGCGGTCGTTAGTGAAAAAGTACGGTAAAGATAATGTTATTAATATTGTTAATAAGGTTGCAAAAGATATTGAAATTAAAAAGTAAAAGAATAAATTATTCCGCGTAATTTATTAGCGGACAATTTATTCAACAATGTTTTTAAGTGGAGCAAAGCGACAACGAGCGGAGCGAGTTTGCAAATTTCAATTTTTTAATTTATTGAAAGGAGTTATATCGTGCCAGTATGATTAACATGAATATTTAGTATTTTGATTTTGTTAGGGATTTTTGCGTGAATTGGTTTATCAATTTATCAAAAAGTTAGACAAATTCAAAGTAAGAAAAAAGATAAAAAAGAACTTGAAAAAAAGGAGGATAGAAAATAATGAATTTTTTAGCAGATGCAGTTACTTTTGGAACTGGAATGAATTCTATTTGAACTGGTTTAGGTAATGCAATGGGTAAAGTAAAAGATGCTGTATATGGTATTTTACCGCAATTAATGACCTTTTTAGGTGATGCGTGAATTATTTTAATTCCATTTGGATTATTTATTATCATTAAGATATTAAACTTTTTCCGTCATATGGTTAAAGGATTTTAAGAGTATATTACTCTATATATTCAAATTATTTTAATAAAAACTAAGGCACACTAATTTATTTATTTTTTATTAATTTATTTTATACAACTATTATTTTAAACTTAATAGTATTTTTCAGTGTGCCAATTTTTATTATTTTATATATTTAACATTGTTAATAACATTGTTTATTAAACATTAAATAAGCAATATATTAGCATTATGTATAACATTGTTAATAATCAGTGTTTTTATCAGTAAATAAGCAATATATTAGCATTATGTATAACATTATTTATTAAACAAATATTTAGTTAGGAGTTGATAAAATTGAGTAATTTTGTTAAGAAAAATCAAAATATAGCAAATTATTTTATTTCTAAGGAACT
The DNA here is from genome assembly GCF_044714365.1 of Spiroplasma sp. hy2. Taxonomy (NCBI): domain Bacteria; kingdom Bacillati; phylum Mycoplasmatota; class Mollicutes; order Entomoplasmatales; family Spiroplasmataceae; genus Spiroplasma; species Spiroplasma sp. hy2. The sequence goes on along the minus strand of NZ_RXFZ02000084.1, from coordinate 3,382 downwards.
TATTCCTTTTGAAACAGATAAAGCAAGTTTTATAAATTTACCTAATCATAATCGCCATATTGGTTTTTGATTGAGTAATAAGTTTATTTATCCTAGTCAAAAATATTCTGAACAAGTAGCAATTGGTTTAATTTATGATAATTCTTATCGTATTGTAAAATATGATGAAAATTTAAAACAACATGATTGAAAATTTTTAACTGGAACAGAAATAATTGATTTGTATAATCAATATAAACAAAACTATTTTACGCGTATGCATAAATCATTATTTCAAAATGAACCTAAAAAAATAAAAACAAATAACAATAATAATTTAATAAATTGAAATGATGAAAAAGTAGAACAATTAATTCACAATTTAGAAGAATTAGATAATGAGTTTATATAATTATTGAGTTCAATTTGTTAGTTATATTATTGGTTCAAACGCACCTGAATTTTTATATGTTATATCGTTTGTGTTATTTATCGTTTTATTTTTTGGAATGTTTTTTAAACTTATTCAGAAAATGTGGAGTTTTTAAAGATGCAAAATGATTGAACAAAATTAAAAGAGTTTTTTATTCATGTATTTTTGTTTATAGATAAAACAAATATTGAAACTATTACAACTTTAAATTTAACTCAAAATGAATATTTAACTTTAATGGTTGGTGTTTGAATTGTAATTTTATTTTTAACTTGGTTCTTATTGTGAATGATTTTTAAAATAGTTGGGTATTTTAAATAATGAAAAAGTTTGCATTTTTTCTAATAAACTTTTGTTATATTAGTGGTTCGATGGTTTTGTTTAGTTTAATTGATTTATTACTTTGAATAATTTCATTAAATTATACTGGTTTAGTATTTTGACTATTATTTGCTTTACATTGTGTTTATTTTGTTTGGTGAGTTTGAAAAAATGTTTTTTATCAGTTAAATATCTTTTGTTTAGTTTATTTTGTTTGAGATAATCCGTTATCAGTAATTATCGGTAAATTAGGAACCGGTAAAACATTGCTTTTAACTTTTCTATCACAAGTTATGAAACTTTTAACGAAAAAAATTTATAGTAATTATCCAATTGAAGATGATGAAATAAAACTTTTAACTTTTAATAATTTAGATTTTACTGATAGAACTAAATTAGTACCACCAGATGATAGTTTAATTTTGTTTGATGAGAGTTTTTTATATATTGATGGAACTAGTCCTCATGAAGTTAAAAAAGTTCATGGTGGTAAAAGTGTGTGAATTGTTTTAGCAAGACATTTTAAAAATAGAGCAATTTTTACTGTACAGCGTGAGGGTATGATGTGAAATAATATTCGTCATTTAGCAAGTGGTATTATTATTCCGATTTCATTGAAAAAACCCGTTAAGTCAAAATTAGGTAATATTTTTAATCGTAGTTTTGTTATGCGAATTGGTATTTTTCAAGATATTACTGATTATGAAATTTGAAAAACAAAATCAGTAGAACGAACAGCAGAAGGTAAAAGAGCAAAACATAAGTCGGATGTTGGATTAGGAATTCGGTTTTTTAAGATAATTATTCCGCTTGAATTTGCGAATAAATACGACAGTCATTGATTAAGTTTTGTTCGTGATTTAAAAAATGATGAAGTTGTTAATAAAAAAGAGTACTTTTGAAAAGATATATCAAAATTAAACAATAAACAACGCCTAGAATTGTTTGATATTGATATTTTGAAAGAAAATTTAAAATCAAAAAAGGGAAAGGAAAAATAAAAAATGAGTAATTTATTAAGTGAAAGCGTGAATAATGATAATTGAAATAAGATTTTTAGTTTTATTTTTGATACTTTTTTATTTGTTTTTGATGTTATTTGAAATACTAAATTACCAATGACAAATATAACGATTGCTTATTTTTTAATCTTTTTTATGATTATTAAATTATCTATTTATGCAATTCACGGAACATCAACTAATTATAACGATTTAGGTTCAACAGTTAAAAGTGGTGTTATTAATAGTTCTAAACTGTATAGTGCTACTGTTCGGGGTGTTTCTAGTACTAAACAAGGTTTACAAAAACATTTTAAAGAACGAAAACAATTTAAAGTTAGTCGCAATAAACAACAATTATCAAGTTTAGCAAGACAAGCAAAAACAAGAGAACAAGGATTTAAAAGAATTCATAGCACTAAAATAATAAAAAAATAAGTAAGGAGTTGATTTTATATGATTAAGTTAGTTTTATTGGTAGCGGCAATTGCTATTTTTGGTACTGGTTTTATTACAGTTATTATTAATCAGTTGACATCAGCAAAAAATATTATTATGGATTTATATAATTCTGATACTTGATTATTATCTATTTTTGGTAAAATGGCGATTTTATTTAGTCATCCGTTAATGTTAACAATATCAAGTTTATATATTATTGGTTTTATTATTTCAAAAACATTATATAGTTAGGAGTTAAATTTATGAAAAGTAATGTAGAAAATAAAAAAGAAAAGAAACAAAATGGTTTATTTATTACTTGGGTTGATTTAATTTTGTATCTTATCATAAGTTTTTCTTTAACGCTTGTATATGTATTAGATACAGTTTCAACGATTGAAGAATTAAAAGAAAAATATGCCGGTATAAATGGTTATATAATTTATGGTTTATGATTTGATATATTGTGATATATCTTAATAATTCATTATTTTTATGGTTATTTATTTAATGAAATTATCAAATTAATAAAAGAAAATCGTAAAAATAAGTTGGTAGAGAATAATGCGTAAGTTTTTAGTATTATTTTCATTTGTACCAATTTTATTGATTTCTTTTTTCTCGCTAGGAGCAATGACATTACAACAAAACCATCACTTACAACAAACAGAAGAAAAAGTAAGAACAAAGCGAAGTGTAGAAACCGGTATTAACGAAACTGATTTTATTAATACAATGTTTTTACGCAGTACTTTTTTCGAAAATTGAAGTGATACTAATTATTTTATTAATCCTACTTTAAAAACATCAAAATCATTAACTTATAACGATAAATGATACTTAGATTTTTTAAAGGATAGTTATTCAACTGGTGTTTTTTATGATAAACCTAGTGATAAATTTATGGATTTATATAAAAATTGAGATAATTATGTTAAACAATATAACATTAATAAATTTTATGATGTTGATAAAAAACAATTTTTAAGAGAGTTAACAAATTTTGTTTATTCTTTTGCAAATAAATATAATTTAAAGCAAATGTTAAATAAATTAAAAACAAATATAAATGATTTACAATCAGTTAATTTAATTGAAGATAATTGAAAATTAGATAATAATCCTAATTTTATTAATTATAAAGTTGATAATAAATGATATATTGCAATTTTTAGAAATAATACAAAAGATTGATATATTATTAATT
>NZ_RXFZ02000083.1:0-4454 GCF_044714365.1 Spiroplasma sp. hy2 | reverse complement strand
TWTTATTTTTTTCATTAATTATTTACCTCCATATATTAAAAATATACCTAATTTTAGGTATATTTTATAAATATCAAGAGTTTTCGACAAAATTAAAGAAATTATTTGGATCAGCTCCTAATCTTACCTGTGGTAAAGCAAATAATGCTGCCATATCTTCATCATCTAACATAAAATCATCTAGTTCACTATTAGCAATAATACGTTCCTTATGGGTTGATTTTGGAATAACAACAATATTTTGTTGTATTGCTCATTTTAAACAAATTTGGGCAGGACTTTTCTGGTGTTTTTCTGCAATTTTAAGAACAGTAGAATTTGTCATACATTGTCCTTGTATTAAAGTTGCTCATGATTCAATAATAATGTTGTTTGCTTGACAAAATTTAACAACATTAGTATTATTTAAACCAGGATGAAGTTCAACTTGATTAACCATTGGTTTGATTTCACTAATTGCGATTAACTCTTGTAAATGGCTAACTTCAAAATTGCTGACTCCAATTGCACGAATTTTTTTGCTTTATACGCTGTCTTTAACGCACGAAAACATTCATTTCGATCGGCAGTGGGCCAATGAACTAAACATAAATCTAAATAATCCGTATCTAACCGTGTTAGTATGTTATCTACTTCCTGTAATGCCACATCGTACTTATGATTAGCATTTCAAATCTTACTTGTTAAAAAGATTTCTTTTCGTGTAACACCACTATCTTTGATTGCTTTGCCAATTAATTCTTCATTTCCATAGATTTGAGCAGTGTCAATATGACGATAACCATTTTGTAATGCGGTAATAACAGCTTGATAAACTTCATGCTCATCAGTCATTTTATATGTACCTAACCCAATTAATGGGATTTCAACACCATTAAAAAGTTTTAATTTCATTGTTAGTGTTTTCATTTTTATTCTTCCTTTCCGTGTGTTGGCCTTTACATAATTATAACTTTAATTAAAATCAATAAGAAGGAAAACAAAATTAAAGTTCTGTTAACAATTAATTTCAAAAATTATTAAAAAAATATCTTACTTCTAAGATATTTTTCTTTTATCGTTATTCATTTTAATCTGTTGGTTGTTCTAACTGTTGCTCATTTAAAATTTTTTGATATTGACTATGAATTTTATTATGTGTGGTATTTAATTGTTCAATATTAGTATTAAATTTTGCAAAATTTTTCGTAAACTCTTGTCAACGCTCAACTCAATGATCAAATTCGCCTTTTATTTTTAATAAATTAGTTTTAATAGCTTCAATATTTTGATTAAAAGCAACTTCACGCATATGTTTTTCTAAAACAAATAAAATTGCTGATAATGTTGTTGGTGAAGTAACTCACACCCGTTTTTTAAATGCAAAAGTAATAATATCATCTGGAAATTGGCCATAAATAAATGCAAATAAATCTTCGGAAGGAACAAACATAATTGCACTTGAAATTTCATTTTCAAGATTAATATACTTAGCAACTTCATTAATTCGATCTTTTAAATCTTGTTTAAAAAGATTTAAATATTTATTTTTAATTGCGGTATCACTTGTTTCTAAGTATTTATTATAATTTGTTAATGGAAATTTCGCATCAATAGCAATGTTTTCTTTTGCTCCACCAGTTTTAACTAATGCATCAACAACAGTTCCTGTCGGCAATTTATATTGGCGGTCTCATCCTTGATGACCTTCACCACACATATCACTTAAAACTTTTTCTAATAAATATTCACCTAAATTACCTCGTTTTTTATTATTTAAAAAAATATCATTTAAAGTTTTAACTTTTTCTTCAACTTCTTTTAATGTTGTAGTTGATTCTTTTAAAACTTTTAAATTTGATAAAACATCAGTAAATGATTTGGAAATAATGTCACCTTGATGGTTTAAATTATTTTTTAAGTCAGTATCTTGCTTTGACAAGTTATTTTGAAAATTACTTAATCCTTCATTTAAAATTGTTAAGTTTTGATTAAATTTAGTATCATTTTTAACTGAATTTGTTTGAAATTCACTAATTAAAGTTAATAATTCTCTTTTTTGTTCAGAAAGTTGATTTTGTAATCCTAATCCTTGTTTCTCTAATAATTCTTTTGATGCTTGAATATCTTTCTGTAATAATGCTGAATCATTATTTACAAGTGGTTTTTTATGTGTTTTTACTAAATAAATTATTAGAAAAGTAACTAAAATAACTAAAATAATTCCTAATAAAACATATGAAATTGTTCTCATTGTATTCCCCCTAAATATTTTAATGTTTTATTGTATTCCGCAATAATTTTAATTATAGCTTGTTCAAATAAAAAAATAAACTCATAAGATTAATGAGTTTATTTCTTCTTTTTATTCAAATGTAACATTTAATTTATAAGCTGGAATTTTTGTCATTAAAGAAGCTAAAGTATCAGAAGCTGCTAAAATTTTTGAGCCTGGTTTAGCCTCAATAGTTGCTCCTTTACCATCCTCATTAAAAGTTACTCAAATTTCATTATATCAAATCTCCTGATATTGATCAGCAAATTGTTTTCCTAATAGCTTTGTAACAAGATCATAACGAAGTTCGTTTTCAGTTTCTTTTGTATAAATCTTATCTAATTTAACAGGGATTAATTTTTCTGTTGGTTTAACATTATCTTGCGTTAAAAACTTACGTGGTGTTGTCTTGACTGTAAAATTAGCAGTTAGTGTTGAATGATTAATAACATGCTCAAATTCCGTTGTAATTTTTAAAGTCCCTTCCCCATTATCTTGATTAATTGATATTTCAATTCCACCATCTAAAGCTCCCATCATCGCTTTTAACATTGCATCTTTATATAAACTTGTGAAACGATTTCGGTCCCCAACAAACTCCATAATTGCTGCTGTCATATTCATTGTTTTAACCTCAGGGTCTTTTTTATAATCTTCTCAGACTGCATCAGCGAGATAAATATCACCAATATTTTTTAATGGAAATGCTTGCGAAAATGTAATTGGTTCATTAACGATTTCAACTGCTGAACCAGTAAAATTACCACCTGGTTTTGGCGTAATTACTCATTGACTAATTTCTTGATCAAGATTTATTTCAATATCAGAAAAAGTAAAATTTGTTCCATTTAAACTATTAACAACAGTTAACACTTCATCGACGGTTAATTTTGTACCAGAACCATTATCATATGGCAATGATGTAACAGTAATAATTTTACTAATATCATTTGTTGTTCATTTTAAATCAACTTTTTTTGTTAAAAATGGGCGATTTGGAACATCTGGCATAAAACGAATAATTGCTGTTTTCATTCCTGGCGCTAAATCAACATCTAAGTTATCAACATCATAACCTGCTTTTTTTAAATTTGCTTTAATAGTACCAACAGTTGGTATTCTTGTTGTATTAATTTCACCCCCAGTTTTAGGACTATGACATGCAATTGCTGTCCCAACAATTGGGCTTGATAGTGATACTGATGCTAAAATCATCATTAATTTTTTCATTATTTTATTCTCCTTTGTTTTTCAATAATTTTTGGCCGTATAAATTATTTTGGGGTCTTAAATTAATATCTTAGAAATTGTGGAATAATATACCACTTACTTATTTACATTGTATTACTTTTAATTTTATTGTCAATATATTTTTCTATTTTTTTAAATTTTTCCACAACAAAAATACATTTTTATTAAAATTATTTAATTTCTTAGATAAAACTAATAAAAATATAAATTTTTTTGTAAATTATTATTTAYAAATGTAAATTGTACTATGAAGTGTAGCACTTTATAAACTGTAAAATCAAGCTTTTTAAATTTGTAAAGATTTTTTATAAAAATTAAAGCAAAAATATCTTTTATTTTATGGCTTATTTTAGTTAATTAATTACTAAAATAACTATTAAGCTTAAAAATAAGGTTTTCATTCATATAAAAAGTGCTACATTTGCATTTACAATTTACAAAAATTATTAACTGAATAATTAAATTTATTTTCTTCTAGCATTTGTTCATTACTATTAAATAAATCAATTTTATTTTTTAATCCCATCATACTAGCATTTAATTTATTTCTAATAGTTTTTTCACTATAAATAGCTTTTTTAATCATAGTGCCTTTTCAATAATGAGAAATATCACCTTCAATATCACAACCAATATTATTCCATAGTGTTTGGTTTTCAATTCCTTCTTTATTATTTTTAATTAATCTAATAGTTTTATTCAAAAAAATTAATTTAGCATCGTTTATAAAAGATTTACTATCTTCTAAACACTGTAATAATCCCTCATATTTACCATTATAAAAATTATCAACTGCTTTATGATATGTTTCTCTATTTTCTTTGTTTTTACTTTGATATGGATATAATTTTTTAAATCTACTTGTAAGATGAAATTTATCTATTAGACTTCTTGCATAACCTAGTTATTTTAAAATTCCTATAAAATATATTTAAAATAGAAATTATAW
>NZ_RXFZ02000082.1:0-4466 GCF_044714365.1 Spiroplasma sp. hy2 | reverse complement strand
TATATATATATATATATAATGAAGGTAAATCTTGATAAAAAGTTTCAAGATTAAGAAAAGGAGAAAAACAAGTATGAAAAAATTACTTAGTTTATTAAGCGTATTAACAATTAGTGGAACTGCTGTTCCAACAACAATTGCCGCTAGTCCTTATCAAAAAGAAGAAACTATAAAAAATAGTAATATTAATTTACAAACAAATAATTTAGAAAATTTAAAAAGAAATAAAAGAGCATGATCATCATTTATTAATAATCTTGAGAATATTAATGAAGCTGAAAGAAAAAAAGAAAGAGATCGTTATATTAAAAATAATTATAAAAAAAATATAAATGAATTAGATATTAAAGAGTGGTTCGCGGGGGGCAAACAATTTTTCGCTTCTTTTACCCCTAATTTTTGGGAAGAAATTATTTGTTTATATGATAATAATAAAAATATTAAAATTGAAGACTTCGGTATTAAATTTAATAATATTTTTGATAAACAAGAAAATAATATTATTGATGACAGAATTCAAAATAATAAAAACTATAGTGACATCAATTTTATTGGTAGAGCAGTTTTTAAAAATTGGAATAAAATAAATGATACTTGACAAAAAAGCACAAAAAAACAACGAATAAGAATTAATGGAGAGCTAGAATCACATAATATTTTTTCAAGTTGAGATGCTAATGATAATTATAAAGTCTATTCAATAAATATAAGAGATGATGAAGAATATATTTCAAATAAATATTTAAAAATAACAGAAGATTTTAATTATGAATGAAATAATTGTGATTTAAGTGATTCAAATATTATTAATTTATATTTAACAGAAGATGATAGTAACTATTTTATATTAAATAAAATTAAAGAAATGTTTCCCAAAATAGATATTTTACAATTTGAAGTTACTGAAAAAACACTTTTTACTTTTTTAAGTAAAGAATTTTCAGCAAAAATTAAAGTTAAAGATAATAGTAATATCTATCCTGCGGGATTTCAAAAAAAAATAATTTTTATGTCTAAAAAATTTTTAGAAGAAGACTTGGCAAAAATACTTAGACAAGAAAATTTAATTCAAAATTGAAATTCAAATTTTAATGAATGAAAAAATGAAATTAATCGTCAAAAAATGCAAGATTTACCTAAATATGGTAATGATGAACGTGGTCAAGCTTTAAAAAGAACTTGAAAAGGAAATCATTTAAGTGAACTTAAAAATAAATTATTATCTTTAAATCATATTTTAGAAACAATTGATAATAAATTTAAAATAAATGAATTGTATAAAACTGTTCAAGGATTACAAAAAGATATTGATGATTTAAAACAACAAATTAGTCAATTAAATCAAAAAATAGATAATATAAAAACCGACTTAGAAGGTAATAAAAATTTAGAAACCTGTACTAAAACTGGGGCTCTTATTTCAGCTACTACAGGATGAATTCCTGTTGTTGGAACATTAGTTTCAGCAATTTCAGGAACAGTTTCAGCAATTTGTGATATAGCTAATACATAATAATAAATTAAAAAGGGAAATAATTAATAATTTATTTCCATTTTTAATTAAATTAAATAAACTTTATCAAAAATAGAAAGGAATTAAATATGAAAAAAATATTAAGTCTTTTAGGAACAATCACTTTATTTGGAACAAGTACAACAAGTTTAGTTGCTTGTAATAAAAAATATACAGAAAAAAATAGTGACTATAAAGAATGAAAATCAATAACTGTAAGACAAGATTTTTTTATTAAAGATTATGATAAAAAAACATATTTATTAATTTTCAATAATGTTTTAAGTCCTAACAATAGTTGAAAAGGGCGTATTATTGATAAAAATACATCAGATTTAAGTAAATTAATGCTAGAACCTGATTGAAAAGTTTATTTATGGTCAGATGAAACAAAAACACCATTTATACCCAATATAAATAGTACAAATAGTAAAATAATTGATAAATAAAAGTGCAATTAGCACTTTTTTAATTTGGTTTGATTATAATCTTAACTGTATTATTACTTTTATTAGTAAAATTTAATTTATCAACAACATTTGAAAAAGTTAAATTAACATTATGTCCTCAATTAGGATAACCCACAGCCCCCATAAACCTTGGTCATATAACTTTTGTAAATCTAATTTTTAATTTTACATCATTAGTATAATATGCTTGTAAATATACATTTTGAACATTATTAATGGGTTTTAAATTTGTACCTGATATTTGCATTAAAAATGATATTATTTGGTCTTTATATTTAGTTTTATATTGTGAAAAAGAAACAGGTCATAATTTATCTGCTTTACTTATAACAAATGTTTTAATTTCTGTTGAAATTTCATTTGTTTTAATAATTTTATTTTGAGGAAAATTAGCATTTGTTTCTTGCTCGCTTCCTGCATGGACAAAATTAAAATCAGATATTTTCCCAACACTAAGATTACATTGACCTCTTCCTACAAATAATTCTATATCACTATAACCGTAATTGGCTATTTTATTAGCCTTATTGATAATATAAAAATTATTAAGATTACTTATTTCAATTGTTTTATAAGCATCTTGGAATTTACTGATACTTTGAATAGTTGGGTCAATTTGTTTTAAATCAATTTCTACCTCATAATAACCTTTATATTCTGCTGTATTATCAAATAAATCAAGCCAACTACTTAATGTAGATTTACACTGAGGTTGTACTGTAAAATTAAAATTAATAGGCAATTTTGCATTAGCATCTCAGATATCTTTTGTATAAGGTTTATAATTATATGGTACTGGTGGTAAAACATATTGTGGGTAATTAAATGTTGGTATTTCATAATCATGGGGGAGTAAGAAACTAGTTTTATAATTAGTTGTCATATCGCGTAAATAATTATTTAATGTACTTTTTGTTTTACCACGAAAACTCCATACTGATAAGCGTAAATAATCTTCCTCATTATTTGTATATGGGCTATCAGCATAAAAGATAATTTCAAAATTACCTTTATATAATGCTTGTATTGAAAACATATCAATTATATAACTACAATTTGTACCATCTGGTGTTTGTAAAAATTCTAAATCATTATCTTTTTCACTATCACTAACTGGTGTTTGAGCGTCAATTGCTTTGGTTTGTTCATTAATTAAATAAACTTGATTGGTTTTTTCATTTAATTGTTTTAAATTATAAGTTGAATAAACTAATTCTTCTGTTGGTTTACCATTTTTATTTAAAACAGTACCTTTTAATTTATCAGTTAATAAAGTAGTAAAACCTAAACTAGTAGCATTTGCACCAAATATAGCACCAACTTTGTCGTTTCCTTGTTCTCTAAATATTTCAAATGGTAAATAACCTTTCCCTTTTGAGTTATCAGACCAAAAAGCATCATTATAAAAGCTATAAATATTAGCACTCATAAAACCATTAAGTCATTGAAAATTAGGTCAAGTTTTTTCATCTTGATTAATTACTCAACCTCAAGGAATACCAAATGAAATAAAGTTTAAGAATTTACCAACTCCGCCTGGGATAGTAAAAGGATTAAATACTAATTTTTGTGTATAGTTTAAAGGTAATACTGTAATTTGGCGATTAATAAAATTATTCATATTTAAAATATCTCAAACATTACAAGCACCCATTTTGTTATATTCAATTTGAACTTGTCCTACTGTATTACCAAATTCATCTTTTCTTCTAAAATATGATGACGCTTGCGTACTAATAATATTATTAACATCTTCATTATTTACTTTTACTTTATCAGGTGGAGTAATCATTCAATTTTTAGACCAATAAAATTTAGAATCATTATTTTCTTTATGAATAGTTGTTCCAACAGTCGGATTAGTTGCTGTTGAACTCGCTTTATCAGTTATAACAATACCTTCACTATTTTTTTGTTTTCAAAAGTCGTATCTACTTTCCATATCTTTTTTTCAATCTTCATAACCAGTTATCATTGTTGGTTGAATACCTTGAATGTTATATCAACTTACTTCGGGTGATGCATAAGTATTTACTTTGTCAGGTGGGCAAGGATACATGTTATACATTAATAAATCTCTTGAATTCATAACTTTTTTATTAAATTCACCTTTAATAATTGGTCGACCAATAACAGGCATATCAAAAAAGATAGGGTTACCATAAAATTTAACTGCCATTGCTCTAATACCTGGGTCTTTTAATAAAATATCATCTAATTCAATAATTGATGTATTTGTTTTTTCATTATAAGTTATTTTAGGAAAACAATAACCCTCACCTGGGGCACTTGTTTGAATAAATTGTCTTACTGCCAAACCACTATTACTAATTTTGTCATTAATACTTGAAAAGGTAATTTCTTGTCATAAAAAAATACCATCATAAGGTGAATAATAATTAATAACATTTGATGGATATAATCATTGTCTATCTTGGGGTGCAGAATTAATATCACCACCACCAATATTTAAACCACGATAA
>NZ_RXFZ02000081.1:0-4529 GCF_044714365.1 Spiroplasma sp. hy2 | reverse complement strand
AAAAATTTAAAGCAAAATCATAATCTTACACAAAATTAGTTTTCAAATTGTCATATTGATGATTTTTTTTATTTCATCAAGAGTTTTCGACAAAATTAAAGAAATATTTGCTAAAACAGTATCAGCACCAACTTTTTTTGCTTGACAATAAAATGGTTCACCCATATTGACGGTTCCACCAATTACCTCTTCACCAATGTATTTTTCAATAATATTACTTTCGCCAGTTAACATTGCTTCATTTAAATATGCAATCCCTTTTGTAACAACTCCATCAACTGGAATTTTTTCCCCTTTTTTGATTAATAAAAGATCATTAACTTAAACATCTTTAATATTAATAACATCAATGGTTTGGTTCTTCCCTACACGGTTAGCGTGCTCAACTTGCAACGAAATAACGCTTTCAATTCCCATTGTTACTTTTCGTTGCACTCTTGTATTAATTAGATTACCTAATAACATAATAGTAATAATTGTTCCAGCAGTTTCAAATAATAACATATAATGACTACGTGATGCAATTAAATAAATACTATAACTATATGAAATTAATGTTCCCAAACCAATTAACGTATTCATTCCTAATAAATGCCAGCGAAATATTTCATTAAACATATTAATATAATAATGACGGCCACAATAAAATAAAATAACACTAGCAAATGTTAATTGTAATCATTCATTATGGAGCAGTCCTAACATGGTATCATTCCCAATAATAAAGGAATATCTAAAATTATTGCAATAATTAATTCATACAGATCTCGAATTTGCCGTTTTGTTAACTTTGCTTTTTGTTGCTTTTTCATTAAATAATAACCATCTTATAACTGTTTTGTTTCAATTTCATCAAAATCATAACCGGCTTTTTTAATCTGGTGAAAAATTGTTTCTTTATCTAAAGTTGTTTCATCATAAGTAATTTTAACAGTTCTTGTTACAATCCCAATTTGAAACTTAATTTGTGGAATTTTTGTTAACTTTTTTTCAATTGCCATCGCACAACTACTACATGTTAATTCTGGTACATGAATTTTTACGACTGTCATTTCTCTCATCCCTATTTCTTTAATTTTATTCTAGCACTAACAAAAAATAAACCAAGTAGTTCTTTCAAAAGTTCTACTTGCCTTTTTTTGTAAACCGTTCATATAACTCATTAATTCGTTTTTCATATACACTATGTAATTTTGGTTGATAATAAACTATACCGCGCATTTCCTTTGGCAGGTATTGTTGCGCAACATAATCATTTGGAAAATCATGCGGATATTGGTATCCCTGGCCATTTCCTAGTTTTTTTGCTGAAGCATAATTTGTATCCCATAAATGATGCGGGATTGGATAAAGATTACCTTTTAAAACATCTTCATACGCTTGATCTGTTGCTAAATAAGCACTATTTGATTTTTCACTTAAACACATTTCAAAAATTGCTAATCCTAATGGAATTCGTCCCTCTGGTAATCGAATTTGACGAAAACTATCAATTGCTGTTTTGACATGGACCGCAATTGCTGGATTAGCCAAGCCAATATCTTCATAAGCAATAATTAACATTCGACGCAATAATGCTTTGTGATCACCACTTGCTAATAACCGTGCAAAATAGTGTAAAGCTGCGTCAACATCACTACCCCGAATTGACTTTTGCAAGGCTGATTTTAAATCATGATGTTCATCACCTTCTGCAAAATTAATTAAATTAGCCGTTGGAGCAATATTATTAATAATTGTTGTGGTAATTTCTTCTGCAGGATATAAATTTAAACATAATTCTAATATATTAATTGCAATTCGTAAATCACCACCTGCTAATTGACAAATTAATAGTAACGCATCATTAGTAATTGCTAACGGTAATTTTTTCTTTGTAATTATTTTTTATAAGCCAGTTAGCTTTTATCAACAGTAATTCGTTCTAATTTAATAATATTAGCTCGTAATCGTAAAGCTGGATTAATCACAAAATAAGGATTTTCTGTTGTACAAGCAAACATAATTAAGTGTCCATTTTCTAAATACTGCAATAAAATATCTTGCCGATCTTTATTCATTCGATGTACTTCTTCCACAATAATAATAAATCGTTCAAAATTTGCTGCTTGCTTAATAATTTTTTCTAAATCTTGTTTTTTATCAATTTCAGCATTAAAAATTGCATACTCAAGTTGTAAATCATTGGCTAATGCTCGAGCAATACTACTCTTTCCAACGCCCGGATCACCATAAAAAATTAATGAACTTGCATAATTATATTTCAACATTCGTGAAATAACACCATTGTGATCATTAATAAGGTGGCTTTGCCCAATGATATCAGTTATTGTGGTTGGTCGTAAGACAAATGCTAATGGTTCAAACATTTTTTCGCTCCTAAGTATTTTTTTACATCATAACATAAAAAAACTGATAATTATCAGTTTTATAATAAACCAATGCTAACCTTGGCAATATTATTGGTTTTGATTTTAATTCATAGTTGCTCTATGCTGACCATATTTGCTATTTTGATATGCTCGTTAATTCTTATAGCAACTTGTAAAATTCTTAATAATCTAATTTTTTTGTTTTCTGATGTTCTTGGCGAATAATATCATAAATATCTGATTCAAATTTTTTTGTTCCATTAATAACTGCTAATAATGGTTGTTCACCAATTTTGGCTGGTAATTGTAATGTGTCTTCAAAGTAGTGATCAATTCCTTTGATTAAACCACCACCACCACAAATGGTAATTCCATTGCGGAAAATATCTCCTGCTAATTCTGGCGGTGTTTCTTCTAAGACTTGAACTGCTAAATCAATAATTCGTGATACTGGAACTTTTAAAACTTCCCGGATTTCTTCTGGCGTCAACTCAATTTCTCGTGGTAATCCTGAAACAACATCACGTCCATACACTTTCATTTTTCGTTCATCACCATATTTTGCTAATGAACCAATTTCAATCTTAATCATTTCTGCTGTTTTAATTCCAATTTCTAAACCATATTGAGAACGAACATATTTTAGAATTTCATCATTTAAATAATTTCCAGCAACTTTAACTGATTTTGATAATACAATATCCCCTGAAGCAAGAACCGCAATATCTGTTGTTCCTCCTCCCATATCAATCACTAAATTACCAAAAGGTTTATAAATATCAACCCCACCACCTAACGCAGCCATTTTAACTTCTTCTTCAACAAAAACTTTTGTTGCGCCTAGATTCATCGCAATTTTTCTCAAAGCATTTTTTTCTAATTCGGTAATAACTGATGGACAAGCTAATAACATAATTGAATTAGCTAATTGTTTGGTAACTTTTAGACGATTAAAAATATACTTTAATTGTGCTTCTGTTGCACGAATATCTGTAATAACTCCATCAACCATTGGTCGAACAATTCTAATTGTTTTATTTCCTTTTCCAATCATTTTATATGCTTCATTTCCGACAGCAATAATCCGATTTTCTTTAATTTTATATGCCACAATGGATGGTTCATTATAAACAATTCCACTCCCTGAAATATAAACCAGAGTGTAAGCTGTTCCTAAATCCATTGATACAAAAGTTGGCTTCTTATTATTAAATATGGCCATATCAAATCCTCCTTAATTAATATTATAATCTTTTTTCTTAGTAAAAACAATAAGTATTATTCGTAAACTAGTTAACGTTGGAATAAAGTAAGTATTTTTTTAATAGCCATAAATTTAATGGTTTTATCCCAAAAATAGTAACAAGACTTTGCCTGGATTAGTAACTTTTTTTTGGACATTTTTTAAATAGACTTTTGTTTTCCTAACAGGTGATTAATTTATTTTTTGGATATTCATATAATTCTTTTTGTTATTAACTCTAATTATTTATTGGCAATAGAATGTTTCTTATTTCCATTTTTAACTTATAATCCATAGTCGCATTCTAATTTTTTCATCTTTTAAGTTCTTTGTTATTTTGTTTTTTCATATAAAAAGAACATCTCTTTAATAAAGTTTTAACATAATTTTTATTTTTTATGTCTACTTTATTTTAGATGCTCAAAAGTTGATTTTTGTTTTTTATGTAAATACTTTTTAATTAATAAACGAGGGAGAATAATCTCTATGGTACTTGCTACGCTGTCTTAAATGTAAATGATAGATTATAACTTGAACCATTAAAATTAATTTTCACTGCTAATGAAACATTTTTGTTTTCCTCAAAATATTCTTTTTTAATATTTATTTCTTCATCTAAATATTTTGCTTTATCTTCATCGGAAGTAATTAATTTTTCTTTAATACCAGTTAAGAATAAAGTTTCTAAACTTGTATTTTTAATTTTATCAATATCATATTTTTTAMTTCAACATRTTCATTAGACTTCTTGCATAACCTAGTTATTTTAAAATTCCTATAAAATATATTTAAAATAGAAATTATAGGAATCTAAAATTATGAAATTTGATAAATTTGATTTTATTAATGATAAAGAATTATTCCGATTAACAGGAATAAAACAAGCCACTTTTAATAAAATGTTAGATATTTTA
>NZ_RXFZ02000080.1:0-4583 GCF_044714365.1 Spiroplasma sp. hy2 | reverse complement strand
TAATAAAATCAAATTTATCAAATTTCATAATTTTAAATTCCTATAATTTCTATTTTAAATATATTTTATAGGAATTTTAAAATAACTAGGTTATGCAAGAAGTCTAATATATCAACCGAATTTCATTCCCGTGTAACAAAAATGATTGAGTTAGCAAATAGCTATTACAATAATGCAATTCGAGATTGAGGACTATATGATAATTTACCTGTTTTAATGACAGAATTTAAAACGCGTCATCCGCAGGGCAATGTAACAGTTAATTTTAATAATTTAAATTTAGATTTTATGAAAATTATTGAAGAAGGAAAGTTAAATGCACAACGTAATCCAGCCTTACCATCCAATGCTAATGTTGATGATTATTTCTTTTTTGACATTGTTCATCCAACAAGAGAAGTTCATCAGTTAGCAATGGAACATTATTATCAAACTGTAAAGGAGTGAACTTAACATGAAAAAGTTATTAGCATATTTAGGGAGTTTGACATTACTAACGACTTCAGTTGCCCCAACGATTGGGTGTCTTAATCCTGAAAGTAATGCTCCACCATTACGCCATTATCAAGCAAGTTTAGATGCCTTAAATAGTCAAGTTGCCAAAATGGCTTACATTAGTGATTAACATAAATATGATTTTAATTATTTAATGTATCAGTTTGCTCAACCAATGTATTTAGAAGACTTACCAACACAACCAGTTCAACAGGAAAACTTACAAGAATATAATCGCTATGCTGAATTATTTAATCGATATTATGGGAATGCTTATTTAAAAAGCAGTTTAAAAACAAATTTAAACTTAACCAATTCTTTTAAACCATAACAAGCAAATAAAATGATTTCAAATGTTGCTAAATTAGGTTCACAAATTTTTAATATTCTTACTAAAGAAAAATTACCTGGTTTATTAACATTAATTGCGAATGGTCATTTATTAAATGAGTTCTTATCACCAACGATTTTAAAATTTGCAAGTGATATTCTTGACCAAGAAACACTAATTTCTTTCTGTAATGCTTTTGACGATTCAATTTACCAAGGAATGACTTATCAAGAATCTTTAACATCGGGGATGATTGGTCTTGTTAATGCTGTCAATGAATTAACAGGGCAGTCAGAACGATTTGACTATAAAAATAAAACAAATTTACAAGCAACAGCAGACAACTATACAACAGCGTTAAAGACCTTTGGAACAACAATTGTCAAAATAATGCAACAAAAAATTAATTTTAAATTTAATCTAATTAATAATTTGACAGCAATTAGTGAAGTCATTCGGTTTAGTCGCATTGTCCTAAATTATTTACAACAATTTGATGCAAATCAAACTGTGACATGAAATGATATTGTCAGAGTTCGCCCGGCTTCTTATCAACTTGATTCAAAAATAGATTTACAACAAATTATGCGGAATTTATCACAATGATTAGGAGATTCAACCGGGAAGGGATTACGAACATTAATGGCCATTTTATTGCAAAGTTCTGAACATCATCAAATTAGTTCCACACTTTGAAAAAATCTTCCCTTTTTAGTAACAGAAGATTTAACACCAGCTGGGTTATCCGCTTTTGGTAAAGTTATCATTAATATTTATCAACCCCTTGATTTATTTGGAACAAAAGGTTATACAGGAAATTTAGTATGAGATTTAATTAATACAATGGCGGTTGGTGAAACATTAAATGATATGGTTACTTTTTTAACAAACTCATTAGTTGAAAAGAACTTACCAGCAAATTTAAAACCAATTATCACCAAAATTGTTGATAATCCAGACGCGGTTAATGATTTATTCTTGGAATTATATCACGGTGATATCTTAGGTGATATTTTGACAATGTTATTACCAAATTCATCTGTTTCAAAAATTAAAAATTTAAAAATGGTTTTTACAGAACCATTACAAAATTGATTACCAAATAACGAATTAACTAATTTTATTAAACATAAAAGTATTGTTGAAGTTTGTAAAGAAATAACCGCAGCAATAATTGAACCAGCATTTATTGATGCAAAAGATGTTTATCATTTATTTAATCAGTTTTTAACACCAACTCCGAATCAGTAATGACTTTTACGTGATGCCTTATTAAACCCAGATCGTTTTTTAGAAATATTAGGATTTAAAGATAAGAGAATTATTGACAATAGTCCCTTATTTTATTTAAATCATATTTTAGAAAACATCAAAGGAATCAATGATGTTTTTACAACTTTAACAAAATATCTTACTGATTTTGATAAAAGTCAAAATGTTATTTTACAAAAAATGCAAAAGACGATTGCCAAAATAACTGTTACTGTTCTAGCACAACCAATGGATAATGTTTTTGAATATCAAATTAATGGTAAAACTATTACAATTACTGTTGAATTACATAATAATAAGTATTTTATTAGTAAAATTATAATGAATTAAAGATGCTAAAAAGGTTATGATTTATAGAAAAGAATAACCTTTTTTATTGAAAATTGATATAATAAATAATAGTAAGAAACGAGGGTTTTAAATAATGGCAAAGAATATTTTTGGTAAAAAAAAGAATCGCAATTTATTACTAAATTATTTTAAACCATCCATTTATGTGAAAAATGTTAATAAAATTAATCTTGAATCATTAAAAAAACATGGGATTAAAGTCTTTATTTGTGATTTAGATAATACTTTAACCCCATTTTACCGTGGTATTCCGAATACTGATAATTTAAATTTAATTCAAAAGGTCAAGGAATTAGGGATGATTTTTGTGTTAGTATCAAATAATGCCCGAAAACGAGTTGAACGGTTTGCCCAAAAAGCAGGAATTGAACATTATTATTGAAATGCTAAAAAACCATTATTAAAATATTTTCGTGTGATTTCACGGCAATTTAATACTAATCCCTATGAAATGATTATGGTTGGTGATCAATTAATTACGGATGTTTTATTTGCTAATCGAGCCCATATGGAAAGCATTTTAGTTCTCCCAGTAACAGGTGTTAATGAATCAAACCGATTAATGCGTTTATTAGAAAATTTACTTTATAAACGGTTAGCTCAAAAAAATATTTTACATAAAGGTTTCTTTGATGAAGGAGAATATGGATTAGACTATGATATCTTATAAGAAGTGTGCTGGTTGTGGGTTTATTTTACAAACTACAACTCCAAACGACCTTGGCTATGTGGAAACATTAACGCAAGATTATTGTTATCGTTGTTTTCGGTTAACTCATTATAATGAACTAGTTCCTTATAATATAACAGCAATTGATTTTCTTGCAAAGTTACGGCAAGATTATCATTTGAATTGACATTATTTTTATGTTTTAGATGTTTATGATTTGGATGGAACACGGAATTTGGAATTAGAACAACTATTACAAAATAATAAAGTAACTTTAATTATTAATAAAATTGATTTAGTAAATAAATTAATTAATGCTAATAAAATTATTACTTATATTAGTGAACTTTTTCGAAATTCAGTGCTTTTTTCAAAAGTAGAAGATATTATTTTAGTGAGTGGTTTAAAGAATTATGGTTTAGATGAATTATGACGATATATTAAGCGCCAAGATAATGACCTTGTTTTTGTTGGTAGTTCTAATACAGGAAAAAGTACATTATTAAATAGTTTAATTAAGTTAACTAACCAACAACAAAAAATTACTGTTTCGAATAACCTTGCAACAACATTAGATAAAATTGTTGTTAATTTGGGAACGAGACAGAAAGTTTATGATACTCCTGGTATCATTAATAAGCATAGTCTGCTTCCATATCTTGCCGAAAATAATAAAAATATGCTGACTAAACAACTATTAAAACCAATTACATTTCAATTGTCTGCAGAGCAAACAATTTTTTATGAAGGATTAACTAGTTTTTCATATCTGACGGGTTTAAAAACAAGTTTTCATTTTTATAAAAATAACAATTTAAAATTACACCGTACCAAATTAAGTAATAAAGATTATTATTTTACCCAACATGTACCAACTGCTGTTGTTAGATTACAAGATTATCAAGAATGAACTGAACGAATGCTCGAAATTAAGGAACCAGGTAATTATTCGCTTTTTATTGCTGGATTAGGATGAATTAGTTTTAAAGGGCAAAGTGGTCAAAAAATAATGGTTGGAACCCATCAAAACATTAAAATTACACTACGGAAACAGTTTATTTAGTTTTATAATTAAAAGTAGATAAGTAGAAAGGAAATAAAAGATTATGAATCTTGTTAAAAAATATCCTTATGTAATTACTGATTTAGATGGCAAAATTGCAGGGAAAGGTTATATAATTAATCCTGAAACATATGAAGCATTACAAACATATCAACTAGCTAGTGATTATCACTTGTTTTTAGCTTCAGGACGATTAGACTTAATGGCAAAAGAATATTTTGCAAAATTAAAAATTAAAGCACCAATTATTTCCTGTAATGGGGCGTTAATTCGTGACAGTTTAACAAATGAAATATTAGACTTCTTGCATAACCTAGTTATTTTAAAATTCCTATAAAATATATTTAAAATAGAAATTATAGGAATCTAAAATTATGAAATTTGATAAATTTGATTTTWAT
>NZ_RXFZ02000079.1:0-4614 GCF_044714365.1 Spiroplasma sp. hy2 | reverse complement strand
ATAAGTCTTAACATTGAAGCAATTAACATATTGATAAATGTTTCTTTACAATATATTTTCGCGCCACGCCCCTTAACTGCCTTAATATAGTGTGATATATCACCTTCCATGTGACAACCAATATTATATTCTAATGTTTGATTTTCAATCCCTTCTTTATTATTTTTAATTAATTTAATAATTTCTAATAAAAATTTCTTTTTATTATCAATAACATAGGGCAAATGACACATTAAAAAATCTAATAATGCTTCATAATTTCCAGTAAAAAAATATATTTTTGATAACTTATATTTTAATCTATGAATTCGGTTTTTCTTACGATTTGGGAATAATTCTTTAAATCTTTTTACTAAATGAAATCTATCTAAACTATATGATACAGTATTATTTTTATATTTTGCTTTTATTGCTTTGTAAATTTTTTTAATTTGTTTTTCACCATCACTTAATATAGTTGTTTTTTCTTTTTGGAGCCAGAGAGTTTTCTCTCTCTTCACCCGCACCATTTCAGGTCAAAACGTTCAGTTTTTAAAATAAATMTACTCGCACCTTGAAGAGCCTAATGCTGGCTTTGTGGTTTATTAAAACCGCCGCCACTTCTAAGAAGTAATATCTATCGCAAATTTATTTATAAAGTGACCATCTCAATATTTATTGTCGTTTGATGTTGACCTCGCACTTATCACGACTATCGCTTGTTAAAGCGTCTATTATTTCCGGACTGATTACCGCTGGGCTAGACCGCCTCATGTGGAATAAAAACACTTAGTTATTTAAAATAACCGTTCCACCCTGCATTAAGCTGTTTTATTAAATCAAAGTTTAAAAGAACCAGTTTCTCAATCAAAGATAATTTTTGAATTTTCAAGTTTCTGATAAAATTGCTTTTGTGTTTTATCTTTTACTTTATTCAATAAATCTTTATGTTTTTCACAAGTTCATAAAACTTTATTTGATACAAATTCTTCGGTAATGAATGATATTGCTTTATAACAATTATCAATATCGCAAATTTGTTTTTGTTTATTAATTTTCATTACTCATTCCTTTCTTTGGTATTATTTTTTTATTTATTAGCAAAATTAATTAATTGAAACAGAGAAAAGACAACACCTTAAATTAGGAGAAAAAACAGGTACACTTTGTAAAGATTTCTAAGATATTTAACAAATGTGTAATACAACTTTTAAAAAGTTAATAAAAGTTGTGATAAAAAGTTTCTATTTTAAGAACTTAAGATGCTGTCCTTTCTCTGAATTAATTAATAATTATGGGTTTACAAATAAAAAAACAACCCTTTAATAAGAGTTGTTTTAGCGCGTTTCGTTTTACAGTTTACATAATAAAAAAAATACTTTAATGCCCATTAAAATATTTTTAAAGATTACTTTCTTTAATTTTGTTACATAATTACATTTAAAATTTATGCTGGTTAATTAACCTTGTTGCTATTTCTTCAACTGTTTCTTTCATAATTTACGATTAGTAGTCATATTAGGAGGTAGCGTAATATTTAATTTTTGTAATAGAAAATCAAATGAAAATTCAACTTCACTAATTTTAGTAATTTTAATTTGTTTTTTTAATGCATATTGAGTAACATAATATAAATGTAATGGTGAATTTAAAACAAAATTTAACGAATTATTTGCTCGATCATATCAGTTTGGTACTCGGTTTGAATTAAAATAATGAATCATTGCTTGAGGATTATTAGTCACTAGATAATAACTATTTTTAATATTAAAGGCAGCTAATTGCCCCGTATAAATTTGCGTTCCATTCATTACCATTGTAAATTCATCAATATAGTCTTTAATTTCATCTAGTAAATGGGATGAAAAAAAGACAGTTTTACCGCGAAGTGTTAATTGTTTTAAGTAAAAAATAATTTTTTTTCGATTATTAATATCTAATCCCGCTTCTGGTTCATCTAAAATTAAAATTTCAGGATCATGAATAATACCTTGAATAATCATTACTCTTTTTTTCATTCCTGATGAAAATGAATTAACATCTTTATCACGGTGTTCTCAAATTTCTAATGATTTCATTAAATATTCAATGCGGTCACGAAGATATTTCCCTCGTAAACCATTTGTTTTTCCTAAATATTTTAAAAAATTATAAGAACTAATATTTTCAGGAAAAGTAACAAACTCAGGAACATAACCAATCATTTTTTTCATACTAATTTTTGTTGCTTTTTTAACAAAAATTGTAATATCACCATGAAATCCCTTTAAACCACCAATTAAAGATTTAATGAAAACTGTTTTTCCACTTCCAGAAGCACCTAAAATGGCATGTAATTTTCCACGACTAACATTAAAATTAAATGGACCAACAATACTATTTTTAAACTTTTTGCTAAAATTACGCGAAGCAATTGCCACATCGCTAAGTACTAATGCATTATTATTCATGTTTTAACATCTCCTTTCCCCTGCCTTAAGTAATATTTTTGCGACGTAAAATTAAATAAGCATTAATTAAAAATAAACCAGATATTCCTAAATAAACATATAACAATAAATTAATATTTAAAAATGGTGGTACATCAAGGTCAACTTTTTTATCTTGTTGTAATGCTATTGGGAAATCTTGATAACTCATTAAATAATTGTTTTGAACACTAAAATCAATATTACTTCGTTGCAATGGTTCAAATCAAAATGGAACATATGATAAAGAACTTGTTCAAATTTGATTTCAATGTTCAATAATATTAATTTTAGAAATTAATTCATAAGTTTGAATTAAATCATCATATTTTTGTCATTCGGTATTTATTTTAATTGGTACACCTTCAAGTAATTTATAATCCATTATTTTTTTTAAAATATTAATTTCAATTTCTCTTAAAACATAAAGTGTTTTAATTTCAAAACCATCTTCAATTCTATCTTCGGCGCCAAAATAATTAAGAATTCAATCTTGAAACTCAGTACCATTATCATATTCTGAATCAACTGTTGATATCCCAGTTCGAGCAAATTCAGAACGAAAAACATTTACTGGATTAAATCCATTTGGCTCAGATAACTTTCGTTCTTCTGTTCCTACTTTACTATCAGATGATGATAAACTATAATAGGATTTATTTAAATCAAAATAAAATAATGAATTTCCATTTAAATCATTTGTTCTAAGATACAAGTCTCACGATTTTGCACTTCTTCCAATAAAGTTAATAGCATCAAGTAATTCTTGGTGAATTTCATTATTTGAATCTAATTCTCCTGGTGATTTGAAAAAGAAATTTGTCGCAAAGTTTACTTTCATTTGAAGATTACTTCCGCCAACTTTATTAATAATTTCAAAAATGGTTTCATCCTTATTATCATATTTATATTTTGTTATTTTATCTCACTTATTAAGTTGGCTAATTGTATAACTAGCTTCTTTTGGTTTTGTTAAACCTAATGATTGATAAAATTCTAATCGTTTAATTCGCAAAGTAGGATCACTTGTAATATTTTCATAGTCTCGCGTTTTAAAAACTTTATCTAAATCATCATAATCTCACGAATTATAAAAATCTCAAATTTTGCTAGTTAAATTATCATATTTAATTAATTTTTTTTCTAAATTTCTTTTAAAATTAATTGTACTTTTAATAATATGCACAGGATAAGGCTGCTTAGTCATATTGGTGTCAACAAATGATAAATCAATTGTATTAGCTAAACTCATAATTAACGAATATGGCATCCCACCAACTAAAAATAAACTACAAAAAATAACAACAATTAATAAAACTACTTGTGAATTTAAAAAAGTTACCGCAAATAAAATACCACTTGATGCAAAAAAAGATAATGCTAAAGAATATAAAAATAATTTCAATAATAAATTTTGATAAACTTGTAAATACTCTGGATCATTATTAATTAAATAACCAATATAACCAATTCCTAAAGCAAATAAAATAATTGTTCCTAAGAAAAAGATAATCAAAATTCAAAGTGAAATTAATTTTAAGAAAAATAAAGTAAATCGAGAATATGGTTTGGAAATTAAAAGTAAATATGTCCCATCTTCAAATTCTCGACCAAAAATTTTAATGATAACTAACAACACAAACAATAATAATAAAATATTATTAAAAATAAACACTCCGTATTGAAAATTTTTTAAAAAATCATAAATATTTGTTGAAGATAAAAAAAGATTAATTGCAATTGCACCAAATAAAACAAGTGACAATAACACTAAAACTCAAACTGCCATTGAACGGCGGATTTTAAACATTGAAAATGATATTATTGAATATCATGAATTTGATTTACCTTTTTTAAGCATTTTATTCTCCATCTATTTTCTTAAATTACTCAATTTATGTCTCTTAATTTTATAGCAAGGTATTCATACAATATGTATTTTATCATTTTTTAATTTGTTTTACTAGTATAACTAATTTTTAAATTATATTTAAAATTACCTTGTAAGTGAAATTGATCAAACGCTTGTTCATGAACATATGGCATAATATTAATAATTTTTTCATTAGACTTCTTGCATAACCTAGTTATTTTAAAATTCCTATAAAATATATTTAAAATAGAAATTATAGGAATCTAAAATTATGAAATTTGATAAATTTGATTW
>NZ_RXFZ02000078.1:0-4631 GCF_044714365.1 Spiroplasma sp. hy2 | reverse complement strand
ATTMTGTAATTATTTTTTTCATTAATTATTTACCTCCATATATTAAAAATATACCTAATTTTAGGTATATTTTATAAATATCAAGAGTTTTCGACAAAATTAAAGAGTTTTATCATTATTTTTTTTAAATATATCTGTATAATAATTGTAAAGTAGGTGGATATAGAAATGGGATATTATTATCAACACCGTTTAGGGTTTTCTTTTCATTGTTTGCAACGAATTCGAGAACGAATTCCTGCTTTTAAAAATGAAAATGACTGAATTATTAAAGAAAAAATTATTAAAATGATTGATAATTCTTCTGATCGAATTGAGACAACAAAAAATTTATATATTAAATTGGATGATTTAAAAGGGAACTTATATGTTGTAGTTGCAAAACAGATAAGATTAATTGTAACAGTAACTCCAATGAGTCCTGGAAAATTATTGGATATTATTACAAGGAATTAATTTTTGTTTTTTATTGTAAATTGTACTATGAAGTGTAGCACTTTATGAACTGTAAAATTAAGCTTTTTAAATTTGTAAAGATTTTTTATAAAAATTAAAGCAAAAATATCTTTTATTTTATGGCTTATTTTAGTTAATTAATTACTAAAATAACTATTAAGCTTAAAAATAAGGTTTTCATTCATATAAAAAGTGCTACATTTGCATTTACAATTTACATATTTAAAAAATCAATATGTTATAGTTAAATTGTAGGAAAAGGAGAACAACAAGAATGAAAATTGTGATTGGGAATGATCATACAGGTATTGAAATGAAAAATGCAATTGTTAAACATTTAATTGCACAAAAATATGAAATTATTAATTTAGGTACAGATAGTATTGAGGCAGTTGATTATCCTGATATTGGTCAAGCTGTTGGTGAACGCGTAATTAAAGAAAAAAATAGTATTGGAATTATAATTTGTGGAACAGGAATTGGAATTTCAATTGCGGCAAATAAAGTAAAAAGAATTAGAGCAGCATTGTGTAATGAAACAATGCTAGCAAAATTAGCGCGCGAACATAATAATGCTAATGTTTTGGCATTGGGTGCTAGAGTTATTGCAAATCAAAATGCAATTTGAATTGTTGATATGTTTTTAAATAGTACTTTTGATGCTGGTCGTCATACGCTTCGTGTTGAAAAACTTAATAACCTTCTTTAATTTTGTCGAAAACTCTTGATATTTATAAAATATACCTAAAATTAGGTATATTTTATAAATATCAAGAGTTTTCGACAAAATTAAAGAAAATATTTACAATTATTTTAATAGGTTATGCAAGAAGTCTAATATTATTTTAGCACAAGAAACTTGAGTACGTTATCACAGTAAAATGATGGTGGAACATTATTTACATTTAGTTCAGGAAATTTGATGGTTTGCACAAATTATTGGAGCAATGTCTATTTATTTTTTTATTAGAAAAATTGGAATTAAGAATTCATTAATTTTAGCATTAATAATTTGAAGTCTATATTTTATTTTTGTTGCTATCATTCCAATTCTGGAAGTTTTATTAATTTGTCAATTTTTAAATGGTTTTGCAATGATATTTTTGTTTGAAATTTTATTTTCAATTACAATGATGTGGAATTATCGGATTCAAAATCAACCTGTCACGGGTTGTTTTTCAGCATTAAATGCTTTAGTAACATTTCTTATACAGTTCTTAATCCGGGTTTTTGCCCATTATCAAGTTGGTATTTTTAGTAATTTAAATTTAGATTGAAATTTACCATTTATTAAAAATGATTTATTTTTAGATTCATTAAAGCAAGTTATTTTATATTTATATTTAAGTTGTGCTATTAGCTGCTTTATTTTAATTGTTGTTGTTTTCTTTAGCATTAAATTTATTAGTGGTGAATATTATAATCGCAACCAATTTGAAAGTAAGCTTAGTGAATTAGTTGGAATGGTTGTTATCCATGAGATTGATCAAAAAATTGCTTTAAAAAAATATTTACAAAAAAAGAAGTTACATAATAACTTCTACTGCAATAATATCAGGCATTTCTTGTTTAACAATTTGTTCAACACCATCTTTAATTGTTGAATCAATTAATCCGCAACCAACACATGCTCCTGCCAAACGAACATAAACAATATTATTTTTAACTTCAACAAATTCAATATCGCCGCCATCTTGGTTAATATAAGGGCGAAGATTATCAATAATATCTTTTGCTTGATTTGTTTGTGTCATTCTAATCACCTTCACTATTTAATTATAGCATTTTTATAACAAAGTTAGTTTAATTAATTATGGATATGTATATAATAATAGGTAGAGATTCAATTTAGAATTTTTATTGGAGTTTAAGTGTTTAGAGGAGGACTAATGGAAGAAAAAAGTTTTAGTATATATGGCCTATCTGCTGGAATAAAATTAGCAGACGAAATTTGTAAAATTTTAGGTGTAACAAGACAAGAAATGGAAACTGTTCGTTTTGCTGATGGTGAAATTTTGGTAAGGGCAATGAATTCAGTGCGAGGGAAAGATGTTTATATTATTCAATCAACATCTTGGCCAGTCAATGAGAATCTAATGGAATTATTAATTGCAATTGATGCTCTAAAACGTGGTAGTGCACAAAGCATTAATGTGGTCATTCCTTATTTTGGATATGCTCGTCAAGATCGAAAAGCACGTGGTCGCCAACCAATTACATGTAAATTAGTGGCGAATATGTTAACAACAGCAGGGGCAACAAGAGTAATGACTGTTGATTTACATTCACCACAATCAATGGGATTTTTTGATGTTCCAGTTGATGATTTACGCTCAACACAAGAATTAGTAAGAACAATTGTTCGAAAAATTGAAGAAGACCATCTTAAAGAAGAAATAACAATTGTTTCACCAGACCACGGTGGATTAGTACGGGCACGAGATGTGGCTAATCGTTTAGGAAATTTAGCTGGGAATATTGCAGTAATTGATAAGCGCCGTCCAAAACCAAATGTTAGTGAAGTTCAATTTATTTTAGGAGATGTCAAAGACCGTATTTGTTTTATTGTTGATGATATGATTGATACAGCTGGCACAATTTTTAATGCAGCAAAAGCATTAAAACAGCATGGGGCAAAAGCAGTTTATTTATTAGCATGCCATGGAGTATTTTCACCCCCAGCAAAAGAGCGTTTAACAGAACTTATTAATGATGGTACAGTTAAAAAGGCTATTGTTACAAATACAATTGATATTAATCAAGATCGATTATTTGACGGGTTAGAAGTCATTTCAATTGCTGATTTAATTTCACAGATGATTAGAGCAATGATTGAAAAACGTAGTTTATCAGATGTTTATTCAAAATGTAATGAGCAAATAAAAAAAATAATTGAGAAAATAAAAAATAAAATAGTTGGTAAAGTTTGCATTGTTTAGTTAAGAAATGCAAACTTTTTTATAACATTTTTTAAGAAAGAGAGTAATTTATTTATGATTAGATAATCAATTTTAAAGTAGTTTTTTACTATAATTAAATTAAGAAAAAGCTATTTATCCAAATTATTATTATATTGCAATATATCACTAGTTAAAAATATCAAGGAGCAAATAATGATAACTTCAATTTATGGTTATAGACGTATTATTCAAATTATTATTAATATAAGTATTTTAATTTTAATATTATTCTTATTATTGACTATTAGTTACTATTTATTTACAGCAGTTTTCTTTTTTAAGTACAATATTAGCATTACGATATATGATCTCATTTTTCAAATATTTTTTCTTAATTTTATTTTAAAAGGTTATTATCCATATTTAACTATTGTTCTGTATTGTGTAATTATGAATATTTTTTATAGTATTTTAATTATTACTTGAACAACAGTATTAGAAGATAACAAATATAATAAATATAATAAATATTATTTTTTAATTTTAATATATAGTTTTTTTAACTTAAGTTTTATTATTAATTTATTCTTTTTTAATAAAAAAGAAATTGACAAAATTGTTAAAACAAACATTAATGTTAATCAAAGAATGAATTTTCATGAAAATATTATTATTTTTATTACGAGTATTTTTGTTTTTGCTTACTTTGCTATTTTATTTTCAACAGCAGATATTTTAGCGATAAAAGAAAAAATATTTCCTTTTGTGACATGTATAGTTATTTTTTTCATTATTTTTTATTCTATCTTTTATTAATACCGTTTTTATCAAAAGGCAACTTTTTTAAAATTTGCATTAATTGGACAACATTATTATTATGTCTAAAATTAATTATTTTATTATTATTTCATTTAGTTGGTAGTATTCTTAATTCTTGTATTAAGAATGCAAATAGTTTTTTAGTAAATTAAATATTACTGGTTATTTAACAACTATTTATTTTATTGCCACACAAACAATTAAAGCTTTTTTTATTAAGAAACCTAAAAAATTTGTTTTAGATTTTACAAGTTTAAAAATAATTTAGAAAATAAAACTTTCATAATTTAGAGTTTTATTTTTTAATTGTAAATGCAAATGTAGCAAATATTAATGCAATTCAAAAAAATAACTTTAATTTTGTCGAAAACTCTTGATGAAATAAAAAAAATCATCAATATGACAATTTGAAAACTAATTTTGTGTAAGATTATGATTTTGCTTTAAATTTTTAAA
>NZ_RXFZ02000077.1:0-4646 GCF_044714365.1 Spiroplasma sp. hy2 | reverse complement strand
TAAAATCAAATTTATCAAATTTCATAATTTTAGATTCCTATAATTTCTATTTTAAATATATTTTATAGGAATTTTAAAATAACTAGGTTATGCAAGAAGTCTATTGAAAGATTCCGAATAATTTTTTTGTTTGTTTAAGAAAGTCTTTCTTATAATTAAAATTTAAATAAAATTCTTGATAAGAATTTTTTGTTACTAAATCATTGTCCCGAAGATTAGGTGCATTAATAACTAAACTAATTTTATTTGTTTTATTCATATCAAAACACTGGGCTGGAATAATAACTTTTCCTCATTTTGAGTATTCCACTTGTGTTTGTGATATTTTTAAAATTGTTGAACTAGCGGTTGCTTGTAATTCCGTTGTGATTTGACATTGTTTTTTATTATTAATATTTAAATATACTTTTAATATTGAAAAATTAAAATTAAATTGAAAAAACGTTTTTTTAAAACATCAAGCAATTTGGTGTTTGGTTCGTGGTCAGTTTTATATGCTGTTGTTAATTCACCAGTTGGAGTAAACCATGGTTTTAAATTGCCAATATTAGGACGAATATAAAAAGCATAGGCTTTACTATTATCACCATTATCAAAAGCAAATAAAGGAATTGTTAAATCTAATGCTAAATTAATTTTATTATTAGAAGCAAACTGAAAAGAATTATAAACTGCTAATGGCTCTTCAATAAAATTTTGATTAAACAAATAAAAACCTCCTTTACAATTGAAATTTATCAAAAATAAAAGAGATTTCTTTGTTATTAATAAGCTCGCGCAAAATAAACTAAATTAGTTGCTGGTTGTCCGCAATGAAAACAAGTTGTTTTTTTTGTTGGAACATCAAATGGAATACAACGTGATGTTGTTTGTGTTTCAGCTTTAATTGTATCTTCGCACTCAATGCGACCACAAAACGGCACTAAAAATAAACCATTCATTTTTGCTAAAGTTTTTTTATACTCTGAATAATTATCGATTTTTTTTGTCCGTTGATGACGATTATCCAAAGCTCTTTGGTATAAATTTGTTGCAATTTGATCTAATAAATCAGAAACTACTTTTTCAACTTCTGTTCAGGAAACAGTAATTTTTTCAAAAGTATCACGCCGAGCAATTGTAACTTGTTGCTGTGCTAAATCACGAGCTCCAATTTCAATTCACAATGGAATTCCCTTAATTTCCGCATTAGCTGCACGAAACCCAAAACCTTTGTCTGATTGATCAATTTCACAACGATATTTGTGTAATTTTTTTTGTAGTTGCTCAACTGCAAATAATTGCTCATCATTATCATTATTAATTGGTAAAATCATAATTTGAATTGGTGCAATTTGCGGTGGTAATACTAGTCCATTATCATCACTATGTGTCATAATAAGCCCTCCTATCAAACGCGTTGAAACCCCTCACGATGTTGAGTAAGCATATTCTAAAGTATTTTTTTGATTTGAAAATTTAATATCAAATGTTTTAGAAAAATTTTGACCAAAATAATGACTAGTCCCACATTGTAAAGCTTGACCATCATACATTAATGATTCGATCGTATAAGTTTCTTCTGCTCCAGCAAATTTTTCACGTTCTGTTTTTTGCCCTTTAATCATAGGTAATAATAAAGTTTTTTCTGCAAAAGTAGCATAAATATCTAAAATTTTTAAAGTAAATTGCTGTGCTTCTTGTTTTGAACTATGAATTGTATGCCCCTCTTGTCATAAAAATTCACTTGTACGTAAAAACGGACGGGTCGTTTTTTCTCAACGTAAAACATTAACTCATTGATTATATAACAGTGGTAAATCATGATAACCTTGGATTTCTTTACTAAAAAAGGTTCCAAAAAGAATTTCTGATGTTGGTCGAATGTATAATTCTTCATCTAAGACTTTATCTCCAACTTTTGTTACTGTTGCAATTTCTGGTGAAAACCCTTCAATATGTTCTTTTTCTTTATTAAAAAGAGTTTTTGGAATTAGTAAAGGAAAATAAACATTTTTTACACCATTTTTTTTAAATTCAGCATCTAAAATTTTTTGAATATTTTCTCAAATTGCATATCCATAAGGTTTAAAAATAGTTGTTCCCTTGACTGGCCCATAGGCAATTAAATCAGCATTTAAAACAATATCAGTATATCATTGCGCAAAATCAACTTCACGCAGAGTAATTTTCTCTAACTTTCTCTTCATTCTTTACTTCTTTCTACCTTCTGTTAACACATTAGAAACATTTCCTTTTTCACCTTGAAAAATTTTAAGTTTTAAATTATTACTTTTAACATACATTTGAATTCGATTTAAATACTGATTATTTTTCATTAATATTCAGCGAATTGCTGTTGGTTTCACATCTTCAAAAACTTTTACACGGCGGGTTACATCATCATATTCTCAATCTTTTTTTGTTAAATGAAATAAATTT
Organism: Spiroplasma sp. hy2; assembly: GCF_044714365.1. Taxonomy (NCBI): domain Bacteria; kingdom Bacillati; phylum Mycoplasmatota; class Mollicutes; order Entomoplasmatales; family Spiroplasmataceae; genus Spiroplasma; species Spiroplasma sp. hy2. Next base: position 2,225 of record NZ_RXFZ02000077.1, on the reverse strand, counting down.
TGAATATCAATTGCAATCACAGTAATTTGACTTGGATCAACTTTTTGCTCTGCAATTCAACTTCAAAAATAATGTCGCGTTGAATTATCTAATTCAAACTCTAAATGATCAGGTTTTTCTAAATATGTTCAAACAATATATTCACTTTCTTTTGCCAAATGAATATTCTTAACTGGCTGTAGCCCAAATTCCAATTGCCGTAAAACATTACTAATATCAGTATAAAATAATAATGACTTAATTCGCTGGCGATTTAATTCTTTAATAATTTTGTGCGTTTTACGCCGTTTAAAACTAAAACCAGTTTTAATTTTACTATTATCATCTTTATCTTCAAACAAACTACTTTCTAAATTATCTGATGATGACAATGATTTTTCTTGTAATAAGTTATGCTTTTTTTCTGTTTGATGTTCCTTTTCTTTGTCCTCTTTATTTTTTAATTTATTAAATAGCATTATACCCCCTCCTTCACATATTAATTATACAAAAAATTATTCTTGATATTAGCATTAACTTATAAAATTGGTGCGACTAATTTTAAACATGTTAACAATAGTCGATAACTCAAGGGTTTATATTTAATTGCTCATTCCTGTCATAAAATTGAATGTTCATAATCTCATTCTCAACGAGGAATAAAGCTTGCGACTACCTCTGGATCATAAATAACTGCTGTTGTTTGATGGTCAGAAAAGAAACTACGGTAATCTAAATTACAAGTCCCAATCAGAGCAATATCATCATCAAAAATAGCAATTTTATTATGACTAAAAGTATTATTCATTTCATAAATTTTAACACCACTAGCAAATAAAGGTTTACAGTAACTTTTTGTTATATCTAAAACAAAAATTTTATCAGTCAAACCTGGAATTGTTAAACGAACATCAACTCCAGCACGTGCAGCAAGAATTAAAGCTTGAATAAGATCATCTGGTGGAATAAAATAAGGAGTTGATAATCAAACTCGTTTACGAGCTTTGTTAATTAATGAAATATATAGGTCTTTTGTAATGGAATGATCAATGCTAGGACTATGATTAACAATTTGTAAATGTGATTTACCCTTCATATTGTATTGTTTTGGTGTTAAAATGGCAGGTTCTAAATCTGTGATTATTTCATGACGTTTAGTTGCAAAAAATCAGTCATCAGCAAAAATTACTTCCAAACCTCGAACCGCTTCACCTTCAATTCGTACTTGTATATCATGAAAAATTCCAAACTTTCATGATTTATCAGCATATAAATCGGCTAAATTAATTCCACCTGTATAACCAATTAAGCCATCAATAATAACATCTTTACGATGATTACGATAATTGGCATTCCCACTAATAAAAGGTGTAATAATTGGTAAATATTTATGAACTCGAACACCAGCTTTAATTAATTTTTTAATACTTTTTTTACTAATTTTAAAGTAACTACCAACATGGTCATAAATCATATAAACCCGAACACCAGCTGCAATTCGCTCTTTTAAAACTACTAAAAAAGATTCAAATAGTTCACCATCAGCAACAATAAAATAAGTTAATAAAATATATTGTTGTGCTTGTTGTAAATCTGTTAATAATGATTTAAAAACACGGGTCCCATTTGTAATTATTTTAATTTTATTATTTTGGTATAGTGGCTTATTCACATGCCGCATTAATAATTCAACAACATTACCAAATTTTTGATTAGGAGCAGTATATTTTATTAAACATATCTTATTTTTTTTACAATAAGTATCATATTCTAATTTATTTAAATGATTGTACAATAATGATTTTTTATTTGAATAATGGTATTTTCGACCAAAAAAAACATATGAACATAGACCAATAAATGGCACAAAATTAATAAAAATAATTCAAGAAAATTTAACTTCATAACGTCGTTTGGAAAAAAAGAAAAAGAATGAGAAAATTAAATCAATAATAACAATTCCTAAAAAAATATATAAGAATTTAACATTGAAAATAATAACGACAATAAGTAACGCCATAATCGCCATACCAAATAAAAAAATCATTGATAAAATAATTTTTAATCAATTTTTCATTATGCTTCCCCTTTATTGCACAATATTACTACTTTTATTATACCAATAATTTAAAAAGAGTTATAAAAATCTTTAATTTTGTCGAAAACTCTTGATGAAATAAAAAAAATCATCAATATGACAATTTGAAAACTAATTTTGTGTAAGATTATGATTTTGCTTTAAATTT
>NZ_RXFZ02000076.1:0-4737 GCF_044714365.1 Spiroplasma sp. hy2 | reverse complement strand
CAATATTAAATGACAAGGAGATAAATAATTATGTGAAAAGATGAAAATGGTTATGTTTATACAGAAGAAGATTTATTTAATTTAGCATTAGATGAATGTTATTCAGAAGAAAGTGCTTATGAATATATTGATAATTTAATTAATGAAATGGAATTAGAGGAAATTTAATTATGGAAGATTTAAAATTAAATAATGAAGTTAAAAATATTACTTATCCGTTTTATTTAAAAGGAAATAATTTTAAAGAATTAAGCTTAAAAGCATTAACAATTAAAAAGTGAATTGATGAAAATGGACAAGAATTAGCAGAATTTATATATCGACAACAAGCTTGATTAATAAATGGAGAATATAAATCACAATCACTAAAAGATTTAAAATTAGTAGTTTCAAAAATTGATTATATTTTTAGAGAACCATTAGAATTAATAAAATCTTTTAAAGATGAATTAAATTTTATTAGAAAAGATATTTTGAATTTAGAAAATAATATTAAGAATAATCATGATTCTTTAAAAAATAATGTTATTAATATTCAATTTCAAAAACAAAATGAAATTATTGAAACTCATAAAAAAGAACAATTTTTAGAAATTAAAAGTGTAGCAAAACAAGAACAAGAATTAAAAATTATTACTAGTAATTTTCGTAAAGAAAAATTATTAATTAAAGATATTGAAATATTAGGTATTAATGATGATTTTTTACAAAAAGCCGATAAATTAGAACTTATTAATCTTATTAAAAATTATTTAACTATTGATGAACAAATTGTTAAAAATGAAATTAAATATCAGTGAGATAGTAATAATGATATTAATTTAATTGGGGTTAAAGGTATTAATTTTAAAATAAATAAAGGAGAAAAATAACATGACAAATATTGTAGAATTTTTAAGAACAGATAAGGCAACTGATTGAATAAAAAGTAAATTTTCTAATGAAAATGAAATTGCAAGATTTAAAAGTAATATAATTGCAATATCAAATAGTAATGAATTATTACAAAAAGCAGATCCAAAAACAATTATGACTGCTTGTTACCAAGGGTCATTATTAAATTTACCAATGGAAAAACAATTTGGTTATGCTTATGTTGTTCCTTATAATACTAAAATAACAAGAATTATTAATGGTCGTGAAATACAAGAATGAGTTAATCAAGCCCAATTTCAAATGGGTTATAAAGGTTATATTCAATTAGCCCAAAGAAGTGGTCAATATTTGGATATGTCAGTATCAGATGTAAAAGAAAATGAATTAGTAAATTATGATCGTTTAAAAGGAACTAGTTTTAATTGAATTCAAAATGAAGATGAAAGAGAAAAATTACCAATTATAGGTTATGTAGCATACTTTAAAATGGTTAATAGTTTTGAAAAAACTTTATATATGACCAAAGAACAAATGGAAAATCATTTTATGAAATATTCTAAAACTTATGCTAAAAATAAATCATTTTATATTGCTAGTTTTGATGAAATGGCCCTTAAAACCGTATTAACATCATTATTAAGAAAATGAGGTATTATGTCGGTTGAATTACAACAAGCATATAAATCAGACCAAGCAGTTATTACAACTAATGATGAAAAGATTTATATTGATAATGATAGTAGTGTCGCCAAAAATAAGGGGCAGATGAGCGATGAACCATTATCAAATAAAAATAATTTTACCCCGCCTAATGATGAAATAGTGGCCATAAACGATAATGTAGTTAAAGAAGAAGATATATCAAATGTAGTACCAGCAGTTAATAATAACAATGACGAGGAATGAGCAACTTGATAAAAATAGGTATTGACCCATCAGGAACTGGTACTACTGCTATTGTTATATATGAAGATAATAAATTAATTAAACAAAATGAATTTACTAGTAAATATTGAAAAGAACATTATAAATTTATTGATGAATTTATAGATGAATATTTATATTCAGATTATTATGTAAAAAATAAAGGTGAACTTTTTCCAAAAGGATTAAATATTGAAGATTGTTTATATACATCTGCTAATGCTAGTAAAGATAGAGATGATTTATTAAGATTACTGGGTGCGATTGAAAATACTTGAGTTAGTTATAATTGAGTATCACCACGCCATACTAAATCAGTTGTTAAAAATATGGAAAATTTAAGTAAATATAATGATAGTTCTGTATGAAAATATGAAAAAGATACTAATTTAACTTATGAATATGGTAAAGGTTGAAAATATAATAATGAGAAAATAAGTAATCATTTACGAGATGCAATTATTATTGCTAATTATGAAAGTTAATTTATGAAACATTCATATAATCAAAAAACAGGAAAATATTATTCTTGTAAAATTCGGAATATAAATATTTACTTAAATGAAAATGAACAAAAAGTTTGAAATGAATTTAATGACTTTACTTATTCACAACGAATAGAACATCTTATTAATTTTTATATAAAACACAATAAAGAAAAATAAAAAATAACCAATTAAGGTTATTTTTTAAATACTATTTGTTAATTTTTTAATAGCATCTTTTTGTGCTTGTTTTTTATTATTAACTTTAACTTGTTTTTTAACATTTTTAATTTGACCTGTTTTTAATGCTAATTCTGTTGCATAATCAGGTCCTCGTAAATGTTTTTCGTGTGCAATAACAGCAGTTCTTAATTCTCTGATTTCTGCTTTATATTTTTTAATTTTTTTAGCAGATAATCCTAGAATACCAAGACTACCCATTCCACCTGCACCTGCTAACACAAGTAAAGCAATCATTAATGTTTCGTTCATTTTCTTTAATTCCTTTCTTATCCTTACTCAAACAGTGGCCATCTATTCTTTCAGAACAAAATAATTTATAAATTAAACTATATAACCACCCAAAAATATCAGCCACCCCTAATATATAGTCTATTTTATTCTTTACTATTTAATATTTCTTTTGCTGTTTCTATTACTGTTTTTTGTTCTTTTTCTTCTGATTTATTTTGCTTATTTTTTAACTCTTCTTGTTGTTTTTTAATAAATTCACTTTGCATATTATTAAATATCTCATCATTTATACCATCTAATTTATTTCATGCTTTTGCTATTCGTGGTTGAATAACACGCGGATTAATTCGACAATCTAAACAATGTCTTAAATGGTCTTTTTTTCATTTTGATTTATCAATTCAAATAATAATTAAAGAAATTATTAAAGTAATTAAAGGCAATATTGTAAATACTAATCCCATTTTAGATATTTTTAATCGTGGAATATCAATTTTCATATCTACTTTTGGTTTACTACTAGCAACAAATATGCCTTGAATTCCATGTGTAAATAAAGGTGTTAATAATATTGCTATGCCATTACCTCAATATTGACCATAATTATATCAATTAATATTATCTTTTATTGCATTAATCATTCCATATTCTAATCAACAATTTAATAATAAAAATATTAATGTATAAAAACTAACTACTCAACTACGAATTTTATATTTTCTTTCTCATTCTCTAATATCTTTATGAGTTCAATTATAAGTTGGAATAGGATCTTTTTTAAATCAATTTCAAGGTAAGGCACCCTTTAATCAAGTTGTTTTATCTTGTTTCATAATTAACTTACCAATTTTCTTTCTAAATAAATACCCTCAATTTGAAATGGATTTAAATTGTGTAAACAACTAATTAATCCAGTGGTGCTTATTTGAAAAATAATCTGTTGATCAGAAATAACAATTCCAACAGCAGTATCTTTATCAAAATTTTTAAAAGTTCTTAAATAAATATTTGGCACAAAATTAGCATTTGCTCATAACTGATAAATATAATTTACTTTATCAAAATTTTTAATTTGATAATTATCTTTTTTAACAAAATCACTAGTATCAACTACTTCTCATTTACTTTCACTACTAATAGTAATATCACCATTACCTAATAATGAATTACCATTAATAGTTTTAATATTTGCTCCACTTATTAATTTATCTTGTTTTGTATTAAAATCTTGTGATGTTTTTACAATATATTTATTATCAACTTTATCAATATAATCTTTATTTAAATCACTGTCTTTAATAACATCTGATGGTATATCGCCACCTTGTTTTGCTTTTCAAACATTATTTTCATAATAAATTGTATCATTGTCAAATGGAACTATTAATTTAATATACTCGTTATAATCAATTTTAGAAAAGTCATTAATAATAGGATAAGTAATATTAATACTATTATCAGTTTGTAACCGCTCTTTTAATCAAAACAATAATGTTGAATAAAAAGTTTTTTTACTAATATGTTTATATTCTTCTTCTCATGGATGAGCATAATTATCTAAACTATAATTATAAGGTCTAGATACTGTTTTACTAGATATAATATCAATTATTTCACCAGCTAACTTTAAAGCATTTTTAACATCACGAGTAATATTTTCATTTGCTTCTGGGTCATTAGTTTGTGAATATGCTACACCACCTTGTGAAAATGAAGCACTACCAGTTAAATCATTAACTCCTTTTGGTAAATATCAATTTATAACTGCTAATAAACAAGCAGATTGAATATAACTTAATCATTTATCATATTCAATTAAACCAGTATTATCTTTTTTTACTCAGGGAAATAAATCTTTTTTATTTATTTTATCGGAAATTGTTCCACCTGATAATCTATCCATTCATAAACTAGTTTTTAAAATAGCATTATAAATTAAATTATCATTATAAGCAGATTGTTTTCTATCATTAATRGT
>NZ_RXFZ02000075.1:0-4743 GCF_044714365.1 Spiroplasma sp. hy2 | reverse complement strand
TAAWAAATTTAAAGCAAAATCATAATCTTACACAAAATTAGTTTTCAAATTGTCATATTGATGATTTTTTTTATTTCATCAAGAGTTTTCGACAAAATTAAAGAAAAGATATTATTTTTTATTTATTATGTTATAATTTAGTTGTTAATTATTAGCAAATTAATATAATCGTGTTTTTAATTTTCTAATAACTTTGACTTGCTTAGTTACAGCATCAATTTCTAATTTTTCAGTAATAAAAATACTTTGATCATTTTTAATATAAGGATCATAATCAAAAGTACAAGATACTAAATTACCTAATTCATCATACTGGTCATTGTAAAAATCAATAGTAATAAAATTAAGTTTTGAATTATTAGCAAAAATAAAATAGGCACCCTTACCATCTCTATTAATTTTATATTCGTTATATCAATTCTTATTAGTAAAGTCCTGCATTTTTAAAAAGTTATTAATTAATTGAGAGTTTATTTGTTGATTAGTAAGTGGATTATAAATGCTAATTTCTAACTCGCGCGGATTTAAAAAATTAGCATTATCTTCACAAATTCTTTTTTCTAAAATCTCATTATGTTTTTGAATAGTAACATTTTTACGATTAGTAATCGTTGATGCTAAATTAAGATAGTAACTATCAATATCATAACTCTTTTTTAATTTCTTTTTTGCTGGTAACAACCCCATTTATATCACCTCTTTATTTTGCTTTTTATTTTTTAATAACACCTTCAATGCTATCTTGTCTTTGTTGTTTGTTATGAGTTTTGATAAATCTAATTGTTTCAATAATTAAAATGATAATTCCAGCACCAATAAGCATTGCTGAAACAATAACATATGCTGGTCAAGAAATACCTAATGTTTTTTCTCCAATAAAACAAATAATAATTCCTGCAATAAAAAACAATGATGAAACCCCAAAGATTTTCAAAAACATAATTAAATCTTTAATAGTAACTTTTGGCATAAAAACATCTCCTTCCTAACTTACTTTTTTTCTTTCAATATACAATTTTTTAATTTTAACACTATTTGATATTGATGATAATTTAAACTCACCGTTGGAAAATAATTGAATGGTAATTCAACTACTTGGATTATTTCCATATGATATTCCACTTGCTAATTGACCTTCAAAATTTATATGCGTAATTATATATAGTTCTATCTCAAGCGTTGTATAACACCATAAACGATAATAATATTCTGACTTATTAAAATTTTTAATTTTATATCCTTTAGAATCTTGAATAAAATCACTAGTATCAACAACTTCTCAATCATTTGGTATTTTAGGTAAATCTTTTTTCTGTAAATAAAATTTATCTAAATATTTAGTAGTACCAAATGTATCATCAGTACTTTCAATTCCCGCAACTGTACTATCAATAATCATATAATCAGCAGTATTTTTACCGCCTTCAAAACTAGGGTCTCAAATTCTTAATTCCCCGTTTTCAGCATTAAAATCAGCATTAGCACGACCACTACTATTAGGTAATAAAGTTATTTTATTTTGTTTTAAATCTGAAACCATTAATTCATCAGCAGTATTTTTAATAATTGTTTTATTATCAATTTTAATATCACTACCGCCACTTTGTTTTGCTTTTCAGACACCATTTTCTTCATAAATAGTATCATTATCAAACGGAACAATAAATTTAATATATTCGTTATTTTTAATAATAGTTTTATTGTCAATCTTAGTTTTTTCTTTTTCTATTAAAGCATCAACTTCTAATTGTGTATAATATGCTTCTAAATCTATCGTAGTTAAATCAATACCTTCTTCTTGAAAAGTACGAAACATTTTCTTTAAAGTTGTTAAATTAGCCAATGATTTTGCATAGGTAGGCAATAGACCTTGTCATGTTGTCATAGGGTCATTTTGAGATGAATAGTTAATATCACCAAGATTCATACTTGCTGAAGTAAAAAATTCAATTGGAATGCGGTTAAATGTTCAATGCTCAACAGTAATAAATACCATATTAATACAAATTTTCTTTAATAATGGGTCTTTAAATGTTTCAAATTTTAATTTTGAAAATGGATAGTTTAAATATGAATTAATCATATTTTGGGCTCTTAAAGCAAATGTTTTAAATCATAATTCTACATCACCTTTAAAGAACTTATTATATCGAGTTGGAACTTGTGTAATTTTACCTGTCATTGGAATAAAATTATTATAATTTTCCAAAGTAACATTTTGTCATAATTCATTTAACACTTAATCATCTCCTTATCATTTACTTTTTTTAGAATATATTTTCTTTAATATAAATTTTTTACTATTTAGTAATGTTTTTGTTTTAATTGTTTTGTTTAAATCTTGTTTTGTTCTTAGTTGTTTGTATGTTTGAAATACTAGTCCATTACCCAATAAACTAGTAACCGCACTATCTTCTAGCATATTTAACAATTTATCTTTATTAAAGTTATTTTTAAGTTGTTCTTGCATTTTTAATATCTTAGCAATTGTCCGATATATTTTAAAGCTATCTTTTACTATTTGTTGATAAGCAAGTGGAGTAAAAGAAACTAAATTAAATAAACTTGTTTTTTTAAATCCTCAGCCAATAAACCACTCACTGTTCATATAAAATTTAAAAGGTTCAGGAGCCAAAATAAACTTTTCTGCTTTGATTAAAGTTGTCATAACGACAATAGGGGCATATTGCGGATTTTTATAATATATTGTTAAAGCAACTTCGCCCACAACTGATAATGGAACAATTTTTACTGCTAAAAAAACATCAGAACCATAGGCAAAAGGTAATAATTGGCCTTTTTTAATAGCTTTAGTTTCAAACTTAGATAATATTTTTTTAGTTTTATCGGTAATTTTACTAATTACTTTTTGTTTAATTGTAATTATTTGTTTTTCAATTGGGGCTAATAATTTTTTAGTTACTTTTTGAATATAAAAATTTGGGTTTAAATAATTTAATAMTTTATTTAATTTAATTGGTGTTTGATGTAAAAGATTTAATAATTTATTATTATATATTTTACTWCCACGCATTAAATTAGCATTTAATAGTAGGTTTTTACCAACACCTTTTTTATGAAGATTGGCCATAATGTTATATCACTCATTAGTATTAATTTTGCTTATTTTATCAATATTTAATCCATATTCAGACAATCATTTATTAGCATTTTTTTCATTTACGCGTGGTATTTTTTGAACTAATGTAGGACTTATTTTTTGAATATTTTTTTCAATTTTTAATAAATTATTAATTGTTTCTAAATTAGAAACTTTAAAACCCTTATAAAAATCATTTCGGGCTAATTTACCAATTGTATATAATAAAGTTTCATTATTAGCCTGCTTTGTAAAATCAAATATTAATTTATCAGATAAAATTTTTTTACCTGAAACTTGTCTTACAACATCTTCTAAATTATTAGCAGCTATTACACCTAATTTTTCAAGTAATTTAGTTTCTTTTGCCAATTTTAAAATTCTAGTTGTGCGAGCAGCACGGGTTAATTTACCAATTCCACCAATTGCTGGTAACAAATTTAAGGCAGTACTTTTTACTGTCACTTCTGATGTTAATTTATCGTATATTTGATTTACAGCAAAATCGGTTGCTGTTTCTACTCCAAACGAGATAAATGCTGCGGCAAAATTAGATAATCCCGCACCAAGACCAACAACAGATGCTACACCACCAGTTAAAACTGATAAACCAAGGGCTAAAACTTGAATTCCTAAAAATTCTAATAACTGTAAATCAAAACTTTTTTCTTGTTGTTGGATTAACAATCTAGTTGGATTTTTTTTAATAGCATAAATAAGGGCTGTTTTAGATGTTCCAATTGGCATATCTATCAAACGAAAAAGTACTATTTTTTAGTACTATTAAGAATTTTTAATTTTAACATCAATCGGATTTGTTTGACCAGTAGCGTTGTTTTTACCTTGAATTTGAACTTCAACAGTTTTATCATTTGTAATATTAATTGGTCAGTCTTCACCCTTACTTTCAATAAAGTAATCATAATCACTTTCAGTTAAAGAACTATTTACTGCTTTAACTGCTTTTAAAACAACATCTTTAAATTGTGGTTTTAATTGTTCGATTGTTGCTTGTGTTGGGTCTGTAACATGAATATTTGGTTTATCTAATTTATTAATTTTACTAATATCAATTTTTGTAACAATATGTTTAATAATTCCCTTAGGTTCAACTACCGCTCCACCCAAATATAAAACACGCTCCATAATCAAAGTATTACCCATTCCAGTACCCAACGCCGCAGCACCAACCCTTAAAGGAGTATGGTCTTTTTTACGTAAAATAAGCAGATCATATTTTTTACTAAATTTAAAGGCAATTGCATTAACACCCTCAGGTAATAAGCTAATTGTTCCTTCTGAACCATCTTTATTAATAATTGGTAATTTTTTAGGAACCATATAGTATGTTGTTCCTTCAACAGTTTTCATTGCTCCACTTGTTGCAATTACGCTATTTATTTGGTCGTTTGCTCCAAGTTGTAACTGTAATTTATTACGAATTCCACGAATAAAATCAGCCGAACCCAATACAACTGTTTCTGATGGGGTAAAGCCATTTTCATATATTTTATCCATAATTTCATCGTGAATTTGTAAAGCATTAGTATCATCTGCTTTTTGTCCTTGAATAGTTGTAACTGTTCCTTTATTAATAATTTCTAAAATTTTATTGCGTTTATAAGCAACTTCAGTATCCATTG
>NZ_RXFZ02000074.1:0-4794 GCF_044714365.1 Spiroplasma sp. hy2 | reverse complement strand
TATATWWTAAATTTAAAGCAAAATCATAATCTTACACAAAATTAGTTTTCAAATTGTCATATTGATGATTTTTTTTATTTCATCAAGAGTTTTCGACAAAATTAAAGATAAATCTTGACTTAATTTTTTGTTTTATGTAATATTATATATGGATTGTATTCTTTGATACACTCGGATATGTGAAAAAGAAAGGAGAAAGATTAATGCCAACAATTAATCAATTAGTGCGTAAACCACGTAAAGATAAAGTGTGAAAAACAAAAGCTCCTGCTTTAAACAGAGGGCTAAACTCTTTACAAAAAAAACCTACTAATGTTACAGCACCACAAAAAAGAGGTGTTTGTACAAGGGTTGCAACAATGACACCAAAAAAACCGAACTCAGCGTTACGAAAATATGCTCGTGTGCGTTTAACAAACGGAATGGAAGTAACAGCATATATTCTTGGTGAAGGACATAACTTACAAGAACATAGTGTTGTATTAATCCGTGGTGGAAGGGTTAAAGATTTGCCAGGGGTTCGTTACCATATTATTCGTGGTACTTTAGATACTGCTGGAGTTAATAACCGCCAACAAGGAAGATCACTATATGGAACAAAAAGACCAAAAGCTGCAAAAGCTTAATTAAACAGAAAGGAGGATTATTACGATGCGTAAACGCCAAGCAGAGAAAAGAGATGTTTTACCAGATCCAATTTATAGTTCAAAATTAGTAACACGTGCAATTAATAAAATTATGATTGATGGGAAAAGAGGAGTTGCTCAAACAATTTTATATGGAGCATTTGAGATTGTTAAAGAAAAAACAAAGACTGAACCGTTAGAAGTTTTTAATAAAGCAATTGAAAACATTACGCCACATTTAGAATTAAAAGTTCGCCGAATTGGGGGAGCTAATTACCAAGTTCCAATTGAAGTAAATGAAGATCGTAAAGTTACGTTAGGATTAAGATGATTAATTAATTATGCAAGATTACGTAATGAAAAAAGTATGATTGATCGTTTAGCAAATGAAATTATTGATGCTTCAAATGGAATTGGGGGAGCAGTTAAGAAAAAAGATGATACTCATAAAATGGCGGAAGCTAATAAGGCTTTTGCTCATTATCGTTGATAAAAAATAGAAAAGGAAAAGAAAAATGGCAAGAGAATATTCTCTAGAAAATACGAGAAATATTGGAATTATGGCACATATTGATGCTGGAAAAACTACAACAACAGAACGCATTTTGTTCCATACTGGGAAAATTCATAAAATTGGTGAAACCCATGATGGAGCTAGCCAAATGGATTGAATGGCTCAAGAACAAGAACGTGGAATTACAATTACTTCTGCGGCAACAACGGCGTTTTGAAAAAATATGCGCTTAAATATTATTGATACTCCAGGGCACGTTGATTTTACTGTTGAAGTAGAAAGATCATTACGTGTGTTAGATGGAGCAGTAGCTGTTCTTGATGGACAATCAGGAGTTGAACCCCAAACAGAAACGGTTTGACGTCAAGCAACTACATATGGTGTACCACGGATTGTCTTTGTTAATAAAATGGATAAAATTGGAGCTGACTTTTTATACTCAGTAAAAACAATTCATGACCGTTTACAAGCAAATGCTCATCCAGTTCAAATTCCAATTGGAGCTGAAGACCAGTTTACAGAAATTATTGATATCGTTGAACGAAAAGCTTATCATTATGATGGAGCAGCAAACGAAGAAGCAAAAGAAATTCCAATCCCAGATGATTTAAAAGACTTAGTTGAAGAATACCGAATGAAATTAATTGAAGCAGCGGTTAACTTTGATGAAGATTTAATGATGAAATACTTGGATGGTAATGATATTTCAATTCCAGAAATTAAAAGTGCAATTCGTACTGCAACATTAACTGGTGATTTTTTCCCAGTCTTTTGTGGAAGTGCTTTTAAAAACAAAGGAGTTAAATTAATGTTGGATGGGGTAATTGATTATTTACCTTCACCACTTGATATTCCATCAATTAAAGGTGTTCTAGAAGATGGGACTGAAGTTGAACGTCATGCTGATGATAGTGAACCATTTTCAGCATTAGCATTTAAAATTATGACAGACCCATTTGTTGGGAAATTAACATTCTTCCGGGTTTACTCTGGAGTGTTAAAAAAAGGAAGTTCTGTATTAAACTCAACAAAAGATAAAACAGAACGTATTGGTCGTTTGTTAAAAATGCATGCTAATAATCGTGAAGAAATTGAAGCAGTGTATGCTGGTGATATTGCAGCAGCAGTTGGTTTGAAATTAACAACAACGGGAGATACGCTTTGTGATGAAAAAAATGAAGTAATCTTAGAATCAATGGTTTTCCCAGAACCAGTTATTAACTTAGCTTTAGAACCAAAAACAAAAGCTGACCAAGAAAAAATGAGTTTAGCATTACAAAAATTAGCAGAAGAAGATCCAACTTTCCGAACATGAACAGATGAAGAAACAGGGCAAACAATTATTGCTGGAATGGGAGAACTCCACTTGGATATTTTAGTTGATCGAATGAAACGTGAATTTAAAGTGGAAACTAATGTTGGAGTACCACAAGTTTCATATCGTGAAACATTTAAAGATAGTGCTGAAGTAGAAGGAAAATACATTAAACAATCAGGAGGACGTGGACAATATGGACACGTATGAATTAAGTTTGAACCAAATCATGATAAAGGATTTGAGTTTGTTGACGCAGTTGTTGGTGGAAAAATTCCAAAAGAATTCATTGGTTCAGTTAAAAAAGGTTTAGAAGAGTCAATGCAAACAGGAAAATTAGCAGGATATCCAATGATTGATATTAAAGCAACATTATATGATGGGTCATACCATGATGTCGATTCATCACAAATGGCTTATGAGTTTGCCGCTAGTTTAGCTTTAAAAGAAGCCGCTAAAAAATGTAAACCAGTTATTTTAGAACCAATTATGGCTGTTGAAGTTACTGTTCCAGAAGAATACTATGGGGATGTAATGGGAAACTTATCTTCACGTCGTGGTCAAATTGAAGGAAATGATCAACGTGGAAATGCCCAAGTTGTAAAGGCAAAAGTTCCATTATCAGAAATGTTTGGATATGCAACTGACTTACGAAGTTTTACCCAAGGACGGGGAACTTATACAATGTTGTTTTCACATTACCAAGAAGCACCAAAGTCAATTACCGAAGAAATTATCAAAAAAGCAGGAAAATCAACAGATTAATTATTACACAATGGTTTAATCTAGCATTACTAAAAAAAGATTGCAAAGTAAAAAGAATTAATTTACAATAATTATGACATTTGTCTATTAATTAAAAATATAGGAGGAAAAGATTAAAATGGCAAAACAAAAATTTGATAGAAGTTTACCACACGTAAATGTTGGAACAATTGGCCACGTTGACCATGGTAAAACTACTTTAACAGCAGCTATTACAACTGTATTAGCTAAAAAAGGATTTGCAGAAGCCCAAAAATATGACAATATTGATAAAGCTCCTGAAGAAAAAGAACGTGGAATTACAATTAATACTTCACACGTTGAATATCGTACTGATAAAAGACACTATGCGCACGTAGACTGTCCTGGGCATGCCGATTATGTTAAAAACATGATTACAGGTGCTGCACAAATGGATGGTGCGATTTTAGTTGTTGCAGCAACAGATGGGCCAATGCCTCAAACAAGAGAACATATCTTATTATCAAGACAAGTTGGTGTACCAAAAATGGTTGTTTTCTTAAACAAATGTGATATGATGGATGGCGATACTGAAATGATGGATTTAATCGAAATGGAAGTTAGAGATCTATTAAGCGAATATGGTTTTGATGGTGAAAAAACACCAGTTATTAGAGGATCAGCTTTAAAAGCTCTTGAAGGTGATGCTCAATGAGAAGAAAAAATTATGGAATTAATGAACGCAATTGATGAATGAATTCCAGAACCAGAAAGAGATACTGCTAAACCATTTATGATGCCAGTTGAAGATGTTTTCACAATTACAGGTCGTGGAACAGTGGCAACAGGTCGTGTTGAACGTGGAATTGTTAAAGTTAATGAAGAAGTCGAAATCGTTGGATTAAAAAATGAAACTAAAAAAGTTGTTGCAACAGGTTTAGAAATGTTTAGAAAATTATTAGATGATGCTAAAGCTGGAGATAATGTTGGGGTTTTATTACGTGGAGTTGATCGTAGTGATGTTGAACGTGGGCAAGTTATTGCTAAACCAGGTTCAGTTAAACCACATAAAGAATTTAAAGCACAAGTTTATGTTTTAACAAAAGAAGAAGGTGGACGTCATACACCATTCTTCGGAAACTACCGTCCACAATTTTACTTCCGTACAACGGATGTTACAGGTTCAATTAAATTACCAAGCGGTGTTGAAATGGTTATGCCAGGGGATAATGTTGAAATGACAGTTGAATTAATTGCCCCAGTTGCGATTGAAGAAGGAACAAAATTCTCAATTCGTGAAGGTGGACGTACAATTGGTGCCGGAACAGTTGTTTCAATTAGTAAATAATAACATTAAAAAATAACTCTCTTTGAGTTATTTTTTTATTAATTATAATTAATCTTGTTTTTATATTTTTTTTCTTATGTAAACTGTAAAACGAAACGCGCTAAAACAACCCTTTAATAAGAGTTGTTTTAGCGCGTTTCGTTTTACAGTTTACAAATTTAAAAAATGCTTGATTAACATTTATTAGTGTAAATTGGAATAAATATTAAAGATAAAAAATATAAATGCTATTGAAAAGATAATTCTATTGACATATTAACATTAT
>NZ_RXFZ02000073.1:0-4810 GCF_044714365.1 Spiroplasma sp. hy2 | reverse complement strand
AATTAAAGCAAAATCATAATCTTACACAAAATTAGTTTTCAAATTGTCATATTGATGATTTTTTTTATTTCATCAAGAGTTTTCGACAAAATTAAAGAATAATTTTAGAATATCTTTAATGAATTATTGAAATTTGTTACAATTAAAAAGAAACTATCGTTTAACTATTTACTTACAAGTAATATTTATTAAGCAATATTTTTGTAAGGAGGAAATTCAGATGACAGATTGTAGGTTATCTTGCCATGCTTGTCAATGTTCATGTTCAGGTACAAATAGTGACCATAAATGTTTTGAATGTGATTGCAACAAACCACATGGCCGAAAATAATATTTTGTTTCTCATTTTTGAGAAACTTTTTTTGTAATATCATATATGAACTATAATAAGGAATAATTAGCCTTAAAAATAGTTTTTTTTATTGAATTTATTGTTATTTTTGATTAAGATTTATCTAATGACTGTTAATTAAAGAAGGAATTAGAAAAATGAGAATTGGAAATATTGAAATCAAAGGGCAAGTTTTTTTAGCACCAATGGCCGGAATTACAAATGAAGCATTCCGAATTATTTGTCATGAATTAGGAGCAGGATTGGTTTATGCTGAAATGGTTAGTGATAAAGCAATTTTACAAAAAAATGAACGAACTTTACAAATGATTGAGGTAAATAAATTAGAACATCCAATTTCAATGCAAATTTTTGGAACAGATATGGAAACTTTTGTTGCAGCAGCAAAATATGTTGATCAACATAGTGAATGTGATATTATTGATATTAATATGGGTTGTCCTGCACCAAAAATTGCAATTAAGTCACAAGCAGGGTCATATTTATTAAAACATCCTCAACTCGTTTATGAAGTTGTTAAGGCAGTGGTTGAAAATGTTACTAAACCAGTAACTGTTAAAATTCGAATTGGCTGAGATGAAGAGAATATTAATTGTGTTGAAATTGCAAAATATTGTGAACAAGCAGGAGCACAAGCAATTGCAGTTCATGCTCGAACACGAAATCAATTTTATTCTGGAAAAGCTGATTGAAATTGAATTAGGAAAGTAAAAGAAAATGTTGCAATTCCAGTAATTGGGAATGGTGATATTTTTACT
Source organism: Spiroplasma sp. hy2 (assembly GCF_044714365.1). Lineage (NCBI taxonomy): Bacteria > Bacillati > Mycoplasmatota > Mollicutes > Entomoplasmatales > Spiroplasmataceae > Spiroplasma > Spiroplasma sp. hy2. The sequence continues at coordinate 3,700 of NZ_RXFZ02000073.1, read as the reverse complement.
TGTGAAGATGCAAAACGAATGTTAAAAGAGACTGGTTGTGATGCAATTATGTTAGCACGAGGAGCACAAGGAAATCCATGAGTATTTAAACAGATTCAACATTTTTTAGATACTGGTGAAAAAATTGAGCAACCACCATTAGATGAATGGCGGAATATTATTTTCCGCCATGCAGAATTATTATTAAATTTAAAGGGAGAACGAATTGCAGCGAGTGAAATGCGGAAAAATTTAGCCTTTTATTTTAAAGGAAAGCCAGAAGCTACTAATTATAAAATTCGGGCAACGCAAATAAATACAATATTTGAGTTAAAAATGTTTGTTAATGAATATATTGCCTATTATAATAGTAATATTAGTGTTGCTAAATAGTAAAAAGGAGAATTAAAATGGAGAAACGTAATTTTACAGAACAAGAGCAAATTAGACGTGATAAATTAAAAAAAATAGTTAACGATGGACATAATCCTTTTGTAATTGCCAAGTTTGACCGAACACATACAAGTAAAGAACTTAATGAACAATTTAATCATTTATCAAAAGAGAAATTAGCCACAAGTAGTGATAATATAATAGTTAAAATTGCGGGTCGAATTAAAACATTTCGCGAAGCAGGAAAAGCTAGTTTTGTAACGTTACAAGATCAAAATGGAATTTTTCAAATTTATGTTCGAAATGATGAAGTTGGTGATGAAAAATATCAAGAATTTATTAATTTTGATTTAGGAGATATTATCGGAATTACTGGAATAATGATGAAAACAAACACCGGGGAATTAACAGTGCGAGTTAAAGAATTTGTTTTATTAGCAAAAGCATTGCGTGCATTACCTGACAAATATCATGGAATGACTGATATTGAAGAAAAATATCGTCGTCGTTATGTTGATTTAATTACATCAGCGGAAACAAAAGATATTTTTATTAAGCGTAGTAAGATTATTGCTTTAATGCGAGATTTTTTTAATAGTAAGGGATATTTAGAAGTTGAAACACCTGTTTTACAGCCTATTCATGGTGGCGCAGCGGCAAAACCATTTATAACTCATCATAATACATTAGATATGAATTTTTATCTACGAGTAGCAACAGAATTACCTCTAAAACGGTTAATTGTTGGTGGCTTTGAGGGAGTTTATGAAATAGGACGATTATTTAGAAATGAAGGAATGGATATACGCCATAATCCAGAGTTTACAACAGTTGAAATTTATGTTGCATATCAAGATATGAATTTTATGATGCAATTAACAGAGGATACTATCTGCTACATTGCAAAAAACATTTTAAATAAAGATGAAACAAAATACGATGGAGTAATGATTTCATTCAAACAGCCATGAAAACGTTGACATATGGTTGATGCAATTAAAGAGTTAGTGGGAATTGATTTTTGAAAACCAATGACTTTTGCTGAAGCAAAGAAAATTGCAAAAGAAAAAAAACTACCAATTGAAAAATTTCATACTTCTGTTGGACATATTATTAATTTGTTTTTTGAAGAATTTGTGGAAGATAAATTAATTCAACCAACATTTATTTATGGTCATCCCGTTGAAGTTTCTCCATTGGCAAAAACAAATGCAGAAGATCCAAGATTTACTGATCGATTTGAATTATTTATTAAAGGGCGTGAATATGCAAATGCTTATTCAGAATTAAACAATCCAGTTGAACAATATGAGCGTTTTGTTAGTCAATTAGCAGAACGTGATAATGGTAATGATGAAGCACAAGAATTAGATATTGATTTTATTGAAGCATTGGAATATGGAATGCCACCAACAGGTGGTTTAGGAATTGGAATTGATCGCCTAGTTATGTTATTAACAGGACAAGATTCAATTAAAGATGTATTATTATTTCCCCACATGCGACCAAGAGGAAAATAGGTGATTGTATGGCATTTGGTATTGAAATTGGTTATAGTTCAATTTTAACATTACGTGAAACAGTAGAAGCAATTAGTTTAATTAAACGTGAATTAGTTCGTCGTTTTATTATTCAATTTAATTTATTAAAAGTTGATGCGCCTTTAATTACTACAGAAGAAAAAGGGTTTAATGATGATTTTCGAATGACAGAACGGCCAATTGATTTTGATATTTCACCAACTAATTTGGTTGGTGAAATATTACAGTCACACAATAAATGGCGACGAAATGCAATTAAACAATATGAATTGTTAGAAAACGAAGGAATTTTAACAACGGCAATGGTTTTGCGTCGTGATATTAAGCAATCAAATAGCCAAGCAGTAAGTTTTAGCGAAATTGGATTTGATTTATTATTAGAAGAAAAAGACATTACATTATTAAAAATTAAACAAACAATTGATAAAGCAACTAATATTGTTAGTGATGTAGAAGACATTTTATTATTAAAATTTCCGCAATTAAATAAGAAATTTAAGAAAAAATTAAATTGAACAAGTCAAATTGAATTACAAAAAGCAATGCGATTATTAAGTTATCAAGAACGCTTGAACCGCTATACAAGAGAAAATGGTGCTACAATCCTCTATGGTTTAAAAAATAGTATTACTAATAATACGATTGAAATTAGTGAATCGCAAGATGTTTTTAATTGGGAACTCTATGCGAAAATTTTTGTTTATGATTTTGTGTTAGAAAAAGCTATTTGTATTGGTTATTGTGCTGCTACTGTTAATCGTGATGTTTTAAAAAGTCAATTAGCAGTAACAAAAGAAACAAGTAAATTAAGAACAGAATATGATGCAAAAGTAGCAACAAATGACTTACCAGTGACACTTTCGTTCGGACTTTTTAAGTCACAATTAGATTTATTTTTATTAGAAAAACAACATATTGGTAAAGTTATTGCTTCGGTTTGAAGTGATGATTTTTTAGAATATGTTAAGAAAAATGGAATTGAAATTTTATAAATGAAAAATTATACGGTAATTATTGTTGCAGCTGGGAAGTCATCACGTTTTAATCAGAAAGACAATAAGTTGCTATATCAACTTGATAATAAACAAACTATTATTGAACAAACATTAATGTTATTTTTAAGTGATCCACTTTGTACAGAAATTATTGTTGGTGTTAATGAAGAAATTTTAACTTTTTTATTGAAAAAAAATTACCAAGCAAAAAATATCCAATTTATTATGGGTGGCATAGAACGAGTTGATACGATTTATCAATGTTTAATTAATCATAAAATTAGTAATGAAATTATAATGATTCATGATGGTGTGCGTTGTTTTACTAGTTTAACTTTTATTAATCAATTAAATCAAGTTTTTCAACAAAAAAATTATGAAGTGCTAATTCCAATTTTACCAATTACTGAAACCCTTAAAAAAGTTAAAAATAATTTTATTGAAAAAACATTACCTCGAGAAGAATATTTTACAATTCAGACGCCACAAGTTTTTAAAGCAAGATTATTATATCAAGTTTATGACAGATATTTTCAAACTAAAAATAGAACAATAATTTATGATGATAGTTATTTAGTAGAGTTATTTTCACCAGAAACAAAAATTCATACAATTTATGGTGAAAAACAAAACATTAAATTAACTTATGTTGATGATTTAAAATTATTAAAATTATTAAAATAACGCTTTAATTTTGTCGAAAACTCTTGATGAAATAAAAAAAATCATCAATATGACAATTTGAAAACTAATTTTGTGTAAGATTATGATTTTGCTTTAAATTTTTTAAAW
>NZ_RXFZ02000072.1:0-5037 GCF_044714365.1 Spiroplasma sp. hy2 | reverse complement strand
TAAAAAATTTAAAGCAAAATCATAATCTTACACAAAATTAGTTTTCAAATTGTCATATTGATGATTTTTTTTATTTCATCAAGAGTTTTCGACAAAATTAAAGAATAATTTTAATTTTTAATCACTATTTTTTGTTATAATTTAAAAGATAGTTTATCAAAAGGAATGATTCGATGAAAAAATTGCTTAGTTTTTTTGGAACGATGATAATGTTTACAACTCCAAGTATTTTAACGATTAGTTGTATTTATCCAGAACATTATTATATTCCAACCCAAGATGCAACATTGCAGCCAGCAGTTGGCAAGTTTTTAACACATTTTATGTTACAACCCATTAATGATGAAGATGAATATTGAGTAAAACATCAAGATGATAATACAATTTTCACAATGTTTTCAAAAGAAAGAGAAGCTCATACTTTATGACCAATTATTAATTATAATTTTAATAATCCTTCAAATGTTCCAGCATTTGAGTTACCAACAACTAATGTTTTATTTAAAACATATATTGCAAGTATGCCAACCCATTTGCAAACAGCTAACCAATTATATCGTGATTTTATTTTGTTTCCGTTAATTCGTAATACAACGGAGTATACTTATACGACGGGACAAACAACAATAGAAGAATATACTTTAGATGGTAGCCATTTTCCAACAACGATTTATTATTTAACAATTAATTTAAATTCAAATGTTTTTTGAAGTTATGAACTTAATAAAGATTTACAAGAATATTTAATTAATTATATTCAGAATCATCCAAGGTTTATTTTTAAACAAAATATGACAACAGCAGAAATTATTAAATTATGGCTAACAAATGTTTATAGTGATTCAAATAATTTTAAAATTAGTAATATTAAGACAATTAAAAATATTGATGAATTATATTGTTATTTAAAAAATAAAATTACTTTTCATTTTGATCAGTTAGATACTAGTAAAGTTAATCAAAATGGAAAATTTAATTTTAAAGTAACTGACCAAAATGGTAATTATATGTGAGAATTAAATGAATTAAAATACCAAATTCAAAACTAAATATAACAAAAATAGACACATAAATTTTATACTTTATGTGTCTATTTTTTATTTAAAGGCTACTTTTTTTATAATTTAATCCAACAACATTTTTAACTTTTGTTATTTTTTTATTAGCAATTGCTCGTGCTTTTGTTGCTCCTAAATCAATTAATTCATCAATTGTTTGATCTTGCATTAATTTGTGGTATTTTTTTTGAATTGGTTCTAAAACTTCAATAATTGTATTGGCAACTTGTTCTTTTAATTGGCCATAATCGTATTGAACAAATTCCTTAACAGCTGCTTCAATTGTTACTTTTTTTAAAACAGCATAAATTGTTAAAAGATTACTTACGCCTGGTTTTTGCTCAGGATTATAAGCAATTTTTCCTTCTGAATCAGTTACGGCACTACGGATTTTTTTTCGAATTACTTCAGGTGCATCTAATAACCCGACAAAAGACTTAGGATCATTGGAAGACTTACTCATTTTTTTAGTTGGATTTTGTAAATCCATAATTTTGCCACCAATTGGTGGAATAAAGTCGGTCGGAATTTTAAATAAATCTTGTTGATAACGATTATTCATTCGTTCGGCAATATTTCGTGTTAATTCAATGTGTTGTTTTTGGTCTTTTCCAACTGGAACTAAATCAGCATCATATAATAAAATATCCGCGGCCATTAAAGTTGGGTAAGTTAATAATCCGGTTGGAATAAATTCAGTTCCATTTTCTGCTTTCATTTTTATTGATTTGTCTTTAAATTGTGTCATTCGTGATAATTCCCCAATAGTTGTATTGCACAATAAAATATGTGCTAATAAGGTAACTTCTAAGACATCTGATTGAACAAAAATAATTGCTTTTTGTGGGTCCAAACCACATGCATAATATAATGCAACCATATTTTTAATGTTATTTCGTAATTCTTCTTTGCTAATTGGAATTGTAATTGCATGTAAGTTTGCCACAAAAATAATTAAATTATTATCTTTTTGTAATTCAATAAAATTTTTTATCGCCCCAATATAATTTCCTAAAGTTAATTGTCCTGTCGCAGTAATGCCTGAAACAATTGTTGGTTTTTTTTGTTCCATATGTTCTCCCTTCTTGTCCAAATTTAATAACATATTTAGTAATATCATAGCAAATATTTTAGTTTTTCCAAAAGAAAAACAATAAAAGTAGTATTTTTCTTGGATTTTCAACCGATTTTGTTTACTATTTTTTGAACAAATAATATAATAAAATTATACACTTAGAAGGAGAGTAAAAAATTATGTCGAGAATTGAGAAAATTAATGCTCGTGAAGTAATTGATTCACGAGGAAATCCAACTGTTCAAGTTGAAGTTTGAACAGAATTTGGCGGATATGGTTCAGCAATGGTACCATCAGGAGCTTCAACCGGAAGTCGTGAAGCATTAGAATTAAGAGATGGTGATAAAGGACGTTACCAAGGGAAAGGTGTTTTAAAAGCAGTTGGGAATGTTAATACAAAAATTGCCGAACAACTGGTTGGAATGGAAGTAACAAACCAAGTTGAAATTGATCATGCCATGATTACTTTAGATGGAACTGATTTTAAAAAGAATTTAGGTGCTAATGCAATGCTAGGAGTATCAATGGCTGTTGCAAAAGCAGCTGCTTCGGAATTAGAAATGCCATTATACAAATATTTAGGTGGTGTAAATGGGAAAAAACTACCTGTTCCAATGTTGAATATTATTAATGGAGGAGAACATGCTGATAGTGCAATTGATTTCCAAGAATTTATGATTATGCCAGTTGGAGCTGAAACTTTTAAAGAAGCTTTAAGATGATCATCAGAAATTTTCCATACTTTAAAAAAAATCTTACATGATAAAGGTGATATTACTGCTGTTGGTGATGAAGGTGGTTTTGCTCCGCATTTTAATTGAGCATATAAAGATCAAACTTTAGCTTCATTTCAAACAAAAACACCAGCTGAGGTTGCCTTAGATTTAATTGTTGAAGCAATTGAAAAAGCAGGATATAAACCAGGTAAAGAAGGTGTTATGATTGCAATGGATTGTGCTTCATCAGAATTATATTTTAATGATAAAAAATATCACTTTAAGAAAATTGAAAAAGTTACTGGTAAAGAATATGCCATGACAACAGAAGAATTAATTAAATATTTAGACAAATTAGTTGATAAATACCCAATTATTTCAATTGAAGATGGTTTAGCAGAAGGTGATTGAGCTGGTTTTGAATTACAAGTAAAAACAATGGGACATAAAATTCAAATTGTTGGTGATGACTTATTTGTTACAAATCCAAAAATTACAGCAGAAGGGATTGCTCGTAACGCTGCAAATTCTGTTTTAATTAAATTAAACCAAATTGGAACAGTTACTGAAACAATTAATACAATTCAATTAGCACAAAAAGCAGGTTGAACAGCAGTTGTTTCACATCGTTCAGGCGAAACAGAAGATTCAACAATTGCTGATTTAGCAGTCGCTTTAAATACTGGTCAAATTAAAACAGGAAGTATGTCACGAAGTGATAGAATTGCAAAATATAATCGTTTATTAGCAATTGAAGATGAGTTAGAAACAGTAGCTGAATATGATGGAATTAAAACATTTTATAATTTAAAAAAACATGTTGCTGATTTAAAAAAATAACCTTATAAAAGGTTATTTTTTTATTATGATTATATAAATATTTATGGTGATAAAAGAATGTAACAATACCAAATATTTGAAATTTTAAAAAATAGTTGAAACATCGTTTTGATACTATATGTAGTAATATGATAGTATTATATTAGACTTCTTGCATAACCTATTAAAATAATTGTAAATATTTTTAAAAAGATACTAATAGCAAATTATAATTTTAATTAATTATGTCTTTTATTTAAAAATTTAATATTTTCCTACAACGAAAAATGACTTTTTATTTAAATTATTTAATTTTAAATACATCTTCTATGCTATCTATAATAATACTTTAATTTTGTAGAAAACTCTTGATATTTATAGAATATACTTAATTTTAGGTATATTTTTAATATATAAGAGGTAAATAATTGATGGAAAAAATTTCTAGCGTATTTAACAATTTATCTTTATTAAAGTTATTTTTAAATTGCTCTTGTAATTTTAATATCTTAGCAATTGTCCGATATATTTTAAAACTATCTTTTACTACTTGCTGATAAGCAAGTGGGACAAAAGAAACTAAATTAAACAAACTTGTTTTTTTAAATCCCCAACCAATAAACCACTCACTGTTCATATAGAATTTAAACGGTTCAGGAGTCAAAACAAACTTTTCTGCTTTGATTAAAGTTGTCATAACGACAATAGGGGCATATTGCGGATTTTTATAATATATTGTTAAAGCAACTTCGCCCGCAACTGATAATGGAACAATTTTTACTGCTAAAAAAACATCAGAACCATAGGCAAAAGGTAATAATTGGCATTTTTTAATAGCCTTAGTTTCAAATTTAGATAATATTTTTTTAGTTTTATCAATAATTTTATTAATTACTTTTTGTTTAATAGCAATTATTTGTTTTTCAATTGGGGCTAATAATTTTTTAGTTACTTTTTGAATATAAAAATTTGGGTTTAAATAATTTAAGACTTTATTTAATTTAATTGGCGTTTGATGCAAAATGTTTAATAATTTATTATTATATATTTTACTTCCACGCATTAAATTAGCATTTAATAGTAGGTTTTTACCAACACCTTTTTTATGAAGATTGGCCATAATGTTATATCACTCATTAGTATTAATTTTGCTTATTTTATCAATATTTAATCCATATTCAGACAATCATTTATTAGCATTTTTTTCATTTACGCGTGGTATTTTTTGAACTAATGTAGGACTTATTTTTTGAATATTTTTTTCAATTTTTAATAAATTATTAATTGTTTCTAAATTAGAAACTTTAAAACCCTTATAAAAATCATTTCGGGCTAATTTACCAATTGTATATAATAAAGTTTCATTATA
>NZ_RXFZ02000071.1:0-5038 GCF_044714365.1 Spiroplasma sp. hy2 | reverse complement strand
WAAATTTTTAAATAAAAGACATAATTAATTAAAATTATAATTTGCTATTAGTATCTTTTTAAAAATATTTACAATTATTTTAATAGGTTATGCAAGAAGTCTATTGTAAAATTCAAGAAAATAATGATAATTTACAAATTTTACAAATGAGAATATTACGATTGAAATATTATTCACCCAAAAAAATTAGTTTTTTCTTAACAAAAAAATTAGATTTTCAAAAGTTCTGAATGTGGTTAGTGTTTGAAAAGAATCTTAAGATTACTTTAATTGCTGTTACAACCGTTCAAATTCTTTTGACTTTTTATATTTTTTTATCTGGTATTTTTCAATGAAACATCAAAGAAAGGATTGTTTATAATTATAATGGAACAAATTATTCATTAAACCCGAATAACATTATTTATATTTTGAGTATCCTTACTATTGTTTGCTTTATAATTGAGTTTTTGTTGGAAAGTGTTATTTGCTTAATAAATTGGATTAATAAAAATGATAGTGCAATTACAGTTAATTTTTTAAAACTTATCATGTTAATTACTAGTATTGGGTTATTTAGTTATTTTTTTAGTAGTTTAAATTATTATGTTGAATATTTAAATTTAAAAAATAATAATTTAATTACAAATCCTAGGTTAATTGTTGAGCGATTATTATTTTGATTACAAAAAGATTATATTCTAGGTATGGGACTTTTCTTATTATTTACCTTATTTTTTAGTAGTTTTAGTTTAATCATGGATTACTATACTTTAATTCGAATTACTTTAGGTACAAAAATTGGAAAAGAAATTAGCCATGAATATCATTTAAGCAATTATTTCAAAAAAATGTACTAAATAGTTATTATTTACTATTTAATAATTTAAGAGTATAATTGCTATATGGGGATGTTCCGGTTTCGACAGGAATGATCTACTAATATTGGCAGTAGTTTAGCAGACTATAATGCTACTAGGTTTGAAGAAACGCAAACAAAAAACAAAAAGAAGACAAAATTGAAATGCCAGTTTTTATGATCAACAATCAATTAGCAGGATCAATGTTAGCAGCTTAATTCCTCGCTGTTAGAGGATTGCTAGCCGTAATAGTAGTTAATTGTAGATTATTAACTATTATCGTATCTCAAGTCTTAATCTAATAGAAATTCTAATTGATAATGTTAGAATTTTGAAAGTCTTATTATCTAGTTATTTAATTAGTTGTCTAATCCTATTATTAAATAATGAAAAAAGATGATTAGACTAAACTGTAGAAGATATTAGAATGTTATTTGTGGACGCGGGTTCAATTCCCGCCATCTCCACCATTTTTTATTTTTATTAAAAATAAGGTAGAAATTAAAAGAAACTTGTTTTGTCATAAATAAATTATTAGATTCAAGAAATTATTTATGAGAATTTTAGTTTCTTTTTTAAGTTCAAAAATATTTTTAAAAGGAATGATATAATAAAAAAAGTACAAGGTTTGTTAAAAGAGGTGGAAGTAAGTGAGTAATATTTTAAATATTATTTTTGTATATTTATTATTTATAATTATTTTTTCTATCATTTATATTTTTACATGAGGTTTAGTGCGTAATTCTTTTGCTCGTTTTTCAATTTATTATCAAGTTGTTATTGGTGGTGTTTTTGCAATTTTGGTTATTATTGCCCAAGGATTAATCCCATTTTTTGTGCCACCAAAAACTGGCGAAACCAATACAATGATTGCTATTAATATTTTTCTGCCAATAATAGTTTGTTGAATGATAGGTGTTTTTATTTCTTGCTTTGCCACAATTTTATATACGATTATTATTTTTACTTTTCTTTTTGCAATTTTACCATTTTTAAATAATAATTATTTTTTACCTTTGACAGGTACTCCTAATATTATTATGATTTCAGTACTTTATGTTTTAACCCTTCTAATTGTTTTTGTGAGTTGGTATTTTAAATGAACAAAATGAACTAGATGGTCTTTATTGACATTAACAGAATTCATTACGGCTTCAATTATTGTTTTAGCACAATCAAAAAGAATGGCTATGTCAGAAAACTTTGTAAGTGAATTATATGTTTTAGTGTGAATTGCAATGACTTATTTTGCTTATAGTATTTGTGGTATTATTGAATTAATTTATGTTCATGCAATAAAATTACAAAATATTATTGAATATGACCGCAATAGTTATGTTCGTGAGGCTTTAGCACATGATGCTATTTATAATTTAATTCATAAGAATAAGATTCGTCGTGGAATTTATTTTACTTTTATGATTAATAATATTGAAAAACTAGACAAATTTCTAAATAGTAATGTTAAAAATAAAATTATTGATCTTATTTCTCATCAAGTTTTTACACTATGAAAAGAACAAAATGTTTTATTTTTTAAAGCAAGTTTAAATCATTTTGGAATTTTTCTTCCCCTTGATCAAATTGAAAAAGCTGATATTAGTAGTATCTTATTACATAATAAAAATAAGTTACGACCAGAAACTGATTTGTTAAAACAATTTGAAATTTTATTGTGACAAGTTAATACGACTTTTATTTTAAAAAATTATAAAATAATTGTTAAATTACAAGGATATGCTTCATTATATGGATTACAATCAAATAATTTAAATAAGTTAAAAGAATATAATATTGCAACAGCAGATAATCGGTTAAATCTTGAATATTCAAATCAAATTATTTTTATTGATCCTGAAAATATTAAAGAATTGTCAAACCAAAAACGTAGTATTTTAGCTTTAAATGAACATATTCAATTAGAAAAAATTGTTAGTTTATATTCTCCAATTATAAATGTAAATGATGCCCTTACATTAGCATATCATTTATAGTAGTAATTTAGTTGATGGGGTTGATAGTGATTTAATATTTGGAAAAGATAGTAATACTTTTGGGGGAATTGTACATGAAACAATGCTAGTTCGTTTTAATGCGGCATTAAATATTAAAAATTTTCATAAATTAGATTATTATTTAGAACAAAAATTATTCATTACTTATCCAGCTAGTTTTATTAGTAGTGATCAGTTTAATTTAAAAAAATTTGCAACAAAATTAATTGAATTAAAAGTAAAACCAGGTAATTTAATTTTAATTTTTGATTTAATGGAAACTGGCTTTGATCCTGAAAAGTTTAAAAAAAATTTAAATACAATTAAAAATATTGGTATTGAAGTTGCTGTTAAAAATTTTGGAGCAATTGATACGGAATTAAATAGTTTGTACTATTATGAACCTAATTATGCTGTTTTTTCTCCAACAATTATTCGTGAAATGTTTATTCATTTGCATTATCAAAATTTAATTAAAGAATATATTATTTTAATTGCACCACAAGTTAATAGTTATTTAGGATATAGTAAATTAAAAGAACTAAAAATTAATTATATGTTTGGTTCATTATTTGGAACTTATGATGAACCACAAAATGAAATTGGTAATGAGATAAAAATAGCTTTATTAAAAAACAGTCGGAAAGGATTTAAAGATGAGACTAAGAAATAAACCTTGAGCAACAGAATATATTATGGAGAATCCTACCTTTGCAATTCAAAATCCAGAATATTATAAGGGACAATGGGGAAAAATGATTTTTAAAAATAATAATCCCTTAAATATTGAAATTGGTTCTGGGAAAGGAGATTTTATTATAGCATTAGCAAAAAAATATCCAAATCAAAATTTTTTAGCAATCGAACGTTATCCATCAGTTTTAGTTTTAGCTTTAAAAAAAATAATTGCTGAAAATTTATCTAATTTAAAAATAATTGTTTTTGGTGCTATTTTTTTACTAGAAATTTTTGCACCTAAAGAAATTAATAAAATATATTTAAATTTCTCTGATCCTTGACCAAAAATGCGACATGAAAAACGTCGGCTAACAAATAAAATATATTTAGATTTTTATCAAATTATTTTACAAGATAATGGTGAAATTCATTTTAAAACAGATAATGATCAATTATTTACTTATTCATTAGAATCATTTAAAGAAAATAATTGAAAAATTGTTGATTATACAACAAATTTATATCAGAGTCAGTATGCGGAAAATAATGTTCCAACTGAATATGAACGACGCTTTGTTAAACTTGGAAAAAATATTAATTATTTATATGCTCGGAAATAATTATATTAATTTTATTATTGCTGGCTCATAAAAGGAAAGTATGGATTTGTTCACTAGGTAACGAAAATTGATAGCTAATAGGTTCCTTAAAATTTTTATTAATTATTAAATTTTGATAATGATATGTTAAATATTCATCAACTAATTTAATTTTATTAATTGGGGAATTTAATAATAATATCTTTTGTTTCAAAATAAGGAATTAATTCCGCTTTTTTAGGTTTGTTTTAACACTATTAGCATAAGCGCGAATTAATCCGCCAGCTCCTAATTTAATTCCCCCAAAATAACGAATAACTAAACACACAACATTAGTTAAATTATGATGAAGTAAAATTTCTAAAATTGGTTTACCAGCAGTATTAGTTGGTTCGCCATCATCACTTTTTCGAATAATATTTTGATTTTTCCCAATAATGTAGGCGTAACAGTTATGAGCAGCGTTTGGCTGTTGATTTGTTTTAATAAATTGAAGTGCATCATGTTCGGAAGTAGCTTTTTGCAATAAACAAAGGAAGCGTGATTTTTTAATATTTATTTCATTAATAATTAATTTAGTTTCTTTTAGTTCTTGCAAGTTTTTCACCTTTCTTTTTATCTTTATTTTATCTTCATTATATTAGACTTCTTGCATAACCTAGTTATTTTAAAATTCCTATAAAATATATTTAAAATRGRAAWWAAAGGAACTAATAAATGATTATTTTATTGATAAAACAATTATTATTGATGCTACCGAAACTCCAATCCAACGCCCAAAAAAAGACAAAAACAATCTTATTCTGGTAAAAAGAAAAAACACACGATCAAAACACAAGTAATTATCGAACAAGAAACCAAAAAAATTATTGCAACAAGTTTTTCGCTTGGAAAAAAACATGATTATGCTTTATTTAAAGAATCAAAW
>NZ_RXFZ02000070.1:0-5065 GCF_044714365.1 Spiroplasma sp. hy2 | reverse complement strand
TTGGATGATTTCAAATGGATTGTATTGTTGGTAAAGACCATCAATCAGCTTGTTTAACTTTTACCGAAGAAAAAAGTTTATATACGATTTGTTTTAAATTAGACCACCACAATTCAGAAGAGGTTAATAAAGCAATTAAAAGTATTTTTAAAAATAAACTTTATAAAGAAAATATAAAAGGAATTATAACTGATAGAGGAAAAGAATTTTCAAACTGAAAAGGAATTGAAAAAATTACTGGAACTAATGTTTATTTTTGTGACCCCGGTAAACCAAAACAAAAACCTAAAATTGAAAGAATGAATAGAGATATTAGAGAATATCTTATTAAGGGAACAGATTTTAACAATATTACTCAAAAAGAAATTAATAAAGTTATGAAAATTATTAATGAAAAACCACGACCGAGTTTAGGTTGAATGTCCTCCAAAGAGGCATTTTTACAAAATATTCAGTAATTAAATTATTAATTTTAGATTTTTAACAAAAATCATTTTTCGTGATGCTGAAATAACTACATAATTTAAAAAAATATTTTTTTTGAAAAAATAGTTGCAATTTTTAATAATAAAATATATTATTGACTTAATAAGGGTGAATTGTCCTATTTGCATCTTTACTTTACATTCCTTAAAAGCAAATCCATTTATCAACTTTATTAACCCGTGAATTTGTTTTTGCTTTTTTAACTACAGCTTGATATTGTTGTTCTAAATCAGCTTTTTTATTTTTCTCAAACATTTGTCACGTAAAATTATGCACTGAACCATATTTTGCGACAATCTCTTTGACTTGACCAGCTTCTTTAATTTGACTATTGTTAACATAAATATATTTTTCACAAAACTCTTCAACTTCACTCATCATATGTGTTACTAAAAACATCGCTTTTCCTTTATCAACAATATTTTCTTGTAAAAAGTGAAAAATTTCTGATCGAACTTCAATATCTAACCCAGTTGAAATTTCATCTAAAATAACTAAGTCTGGGTCATGGATTACTGATAATAAAATATTTAATCGTTGTTGTTGGCCGCCAGAAAGACCTTCAACAAATTTATTTTCCATTCCAATTAATTGATATGTTCGTAACAATTCACGTAAATGCCCATCTTTCATTGGAATATTAAAGGTATTTAAATAGTATTTAATCATATCCATTACTGAAATCCCAATTGGATATTTTGATTCTTGGAATTGTAAACCAATTGTTAAATTTTCTTGTCGATGGACTTTACCACTTGTTAGTTGGCGAATTCCACCAATAATTTCACTTAATGTTGATTTACCACTTTCATTGGCTCCAATTACCCCAATGCGATCACCTGGATTAATCACTAAATTAACGTTATTCAAAGCAACTTTATTTTTATATTTTTTTGTAACATCAACTACTTCTACTAGTGGTTTTGCTGAATCAATTGCTTTGCGTTCCTTTATAACTACTTGTTTCATAGGTTACCCCTTTCCTAGCTATATTTATTCAGTTTTAATTAATAAATACACTCAGAACATTTACCAAAAAAAATAAAAAAGGATATAAATATCCATTTTTATTTGTATGAACTAATTCTTATATTTTAGAAATTAAACTTGATCTAAGACTGAATTAATGTAACTAAAATCAGTATCTTCGCCATATAATTTTAAAATTTCTAAACTTTCATTAATGACAATTGCCTTTGCTAATTGTTGATAACAAATTTCATAAACTCCATATACTAAAACAGCCTTATGATAATTACTTAAGCGAGCAAAATTTCATCCTGGTTTTAAGTGTTGATTAATTTTCGCAATAATATCTGATAGATTTGCTAATATTTCCTCAATTTGAATTGTTTCCGTAGAAGTTGTTACCATTTGTGAGAAATCATATGCTTCTTGTTTTGTTGTTAAAACATCATGTTGTAAAACAAAGTGACGATATAACAAATTAATAATATTAATGCGTTCTTGGCGTTTTGACACGTGACATACTCCTTTAAATATAATGATATAAACAAAATAAACTACTTTTTTGTAACCGATAATTATGGCGATGACTATGCTCGCTTAACAAATGATGTAACATTAAAATTGTTTCATCGGCAAAAAGATCAATCGTTAAATCATCGTTTTTTTCAATATGTTTTATTATATCACTTCAATGCATTTCTTGCTGATTAATTATTTGAATATTATTATAAGGCACCAAGTCAGTAACAATAAATGGTTCTTTACTATTAATCACAACCAAATTAATTATAGCAGTACGTAAAAATTGTTTTGCATCAAGTAATTTAACCATCCGATTAATCATAAATTGTTGTGTTACAATTGGCGAAGTAATTAAACCTTTCCTTTGCTCTCACATTGGGGTTGTTAATGTTGTTGTTACTGGTTCAGATAATGTTTTGATTTTTAAAAAATAAAGATTTTTTCGCGTTAAAATTAAACGTGGAAAATAATATATAATACGGCTAAAATCATCATAAAAAGCAACATTTTTAAAATATCACATATAATTAACAGTCCGAACATATCGTTCAATAATCTTATCAAAGCCATGATATTGCTCAGAATATAACTCTTGTTTTCAATTCAACGGTGGTAAACCAAGCTCCTGTCGAATTTTAACTAAATAACGTCGTTTTTTAAATGTTAACATCTTATTTTCTCCTTCTTTAAATTAAGTAAAAAAGAAACCTATGGTTTCTTACGATGTCAAAAATGATTAGTTCGTTTTTGATGCGCATATCGATATTGAATTTCATCTTCTTCTGTTAATTTTTCAACTAATTCTTCATTATATCGCCGTGCTAAAGCTTCTTGATAATCAAAGATTTTTTCTTGTACCCGAACATGAATCCCATCTACTAGTAATGGGGCTTTAATTTCTGCCAACTTTAAAAATCTAATTTCTTTTGCATGTAAATACAGTAATTTCCCATGTAATTTAGCATTTCTTAATAAAATATATTCTTTTTTATTACATGCTTCTGTAACATTATCTTCAGTATAAACATTATAACTAAGAAAATGATTTTTATCTTGTGCATTACCTGCAAAAAACATTTCATTGGGGTCCATGCAATCAATGCAAATGATTTTTCCATTACGTAAAAAAAGATGCCCTGTTTTTATATCTCTTATCATTTCTCGTTACCTCCTATCTCCTTAAGGTTTATAAATATTTGGTTAATACTTAACGAGGTGATAATTAATAATTAATACACTATTTTCTACTACGTGCGTCTTGCATTAGTTTTGCTTGCACTCGTAATGATTCAATTAAAAGTTGCCGATTTTCTTTAACTTCATCGCGAATTCTTAATAACCGTCTGAATTCCTTTTGACGTTTAATAAACTCTTCAAGGTTTCCTTTTGTATCTTTATATTTAAGCACTTGTTTATTTGGCAATTTAATTTCAGCATATTGCTTTTGGTTTAATAGCATAACATGCTTACGTAATAGGGAAATTGATTCACTACGGTTTTTTAAAATTGCATCGTTTAATTCTTCATCATTAGTTTTAATTGCTCGTGATAAGTTAATAGCTCGATTAAAATCAGCTAATTCTTGAGAAATTTGACTATTATATCCTTGTTCATATTGACGTCGAACTTCAAATAAATATTCCGTCATTTTTTGATCATAAACTAATCGTTCTTCAATATTTGGCCGTTTTGTTTCATCATAACGATGATTATAATTTGTTTTTTTGTAAAGATCTTCATCAAACAATAATTCTTGTTCATCAGTTATTACTTTGTTTGTTTGATTATTAATCGCTTTCTTTGCTCTTGCAGTTTCTCGATCTTTTTTTCTTTGTTTATAATTTAGTTTTGCAGCAAAAGTTGCTTTTAATTGTTCTAATTGCGTTTGCTCTGCATCAGTCAATTTCTGAAAACGACTTTTATTTTCTAATCGTAAAATTAATCGTTCTTCAATTGATAATGGATCTTCTGCTGTCCGAATTATTTTAACTGGCTTTGGTTTTGGCGGAGTAATATCTTTTTCAGCAAATTCATTTAAACTAATTTCAACTGGTGATTGTTTAATTAAACGAACAAGAATTTCTTCATCTCCTTTTTCAATTTCAATTTTATCATTTGGATCAACAACAAAATCAACAATTGATAAACCATTCCGTTTAATTTGAGAAATTTGTTGTGCCAAGATTGGCCGTAAATCACGACGAATTGTTGTTACTTCTTCTGTTTCTTTTCGACAAATAATTGTTTTAGGTTTGTCTTCAAACGAGTTTGATAATTCTAATTTATTTTTAACCTGATTAGCATCAAAATGATTTCAGGTTGAGAAAGTAGAAAACTGGTCATTAATGTGCTCACTATCTTTTGATGGCGGTTTCATTAAATTTTCTGTTTTAGAATTGGCATTTTTAACAGACATTTTCTTCGGCATACTCGTTTGCTCGGTAGTAATTGTTATTTCTTCTGATAATGACATTACTGGTGAAAATTGTGGTAAGAAAGGCTTTGATTTTGACCCTGCTTTCTTACTAACTGCTTGTTTTGCTTTATGATTCTTTAATCTTTGCAAAACAGGAATTTCTTTTTCAACCCGATAACTATAATCAATAAATTTACTTTTAGCTCTTTGCTCTTCTCAAGTATTTCTTTTTTTATCCTTTAAACGAATAACACCTGTTTTTTTAGTTCCAACAACTTCGTTAACATATTTTTGTTTTAACGCTTGGTATTCGGCACTATTTTCATCTAATTGTCCCAATAAAACCTTGATTGTTGCTGGCGTTAATTTTTTATCCATTAGTTCTGTTGTATCTCGATCAGAATCAATAATGTTTCCATAATTGACACGAGAAGTTACGACAGATTCTGAGTCTTTTTCCTTTGCCATTTTCTATTCCTCTTTTATCTATTTTCTCGTTTTTTGATACTTACATATACTATATAAAATTTTTGCACTTTTTTAAAGTTTTTTCTTTAATTTTGTTGAAAACTCTTGATATTTATAAAATATACCTAAAATTAGGTATATTTTTAATATATGGAGGTAAATAATTAATGAAAAAAATAATTACAGAATTAATAAATAGCTTAT